>CALMIQ010000106.1 GCA_937863965.1 uncultured Micropruina sp. | reverse complement strand
GGCGCCGCTGTACGAGCCGGCGGCCGAACCACCGGCCCCGCCCGGGCCTGGTCCGAAGTGGATCCTGCTCGGCGCCGTCGCCGCGGTGCTGGCCCTGGCGGTGGTCTTCGCCTGGCCGTACCTCTTCCCGGTCGGCGTCCCGGGCACCTCGGAGTCGCCGAGCCCGACCGCCCCGGTCAGCCCCGGCCCATCGATCACCCGCAGCCAGTCGCCGACGCCGGGACGGACGACGGCGACCCTGCCGCCGGTCACCCCGAAACCTCCGCTCCGGGCCGCCCGCCTGGTCACCCCGTTCGCCATCGACGGCGACACCAAGGACTGGCAGTGGCAGCACGAGGCGCGCACCGAGTTCCGGGTCGCCGGCAGCTCCACGGCGCGCGGATCGATCTATCTGATGTGGGACGACGCCGCGCTGTATCTGCTGGCGCTGGTCACCGACGACAGCGTCGCCGCCCCGGATCCCCGGCAGCCCACCTTCGCCTGGAAGGGCGACGGCATCATCTTCGAACTCGGCCCGGACAAGCGTCAGCTCGGCCCCGCCGAGCTCGCCCGCAAGACCGACGCCTACTACGTCTTCGGCGTCGCCCAGGGACGGGCCCCGCTGGTCGCGATCCTGCGTCCGAACGACCGGCGCACGTCGTTCGACATCCTGGACAAGGGCCGCACCACGATCGCGGCCGCGATCGCACGGACCGCCGACGGCTACGTCCTGGAGGCGCGGATCCCGTGGCAGGCCAGCAACCTCAACGGGGCCGCGGCGGGGGCGGTCTTCGCCGCCAACGTCGAGGTCACCGAGCGGAAGCCGGGCAGCTTCGACAACCTGGGCATGATGGGCACCAACGAGCAGCGCCGGCTCACCGCCGTCCGTGCCCATCCGGCGTACTGGCAGGATCTCGAGCTGCTGCCCTGAGCGTCGTCAGCCGGTCGCCGCCGGCAGTTCGTGGCCGGGTTCGGACGCCGCCAGGCCGACGGAGTCCCCCACCTGGACGCGCTGCCCGCCGGGGATCCTGACCAGCACCTCGGCCGCCTCGACCAGCACCCGGACCAGCGCGGCGTGCCCGTGGAACTCGACCCCGCGAACCACCCCGGTGGCCGGCGCCCGCTCCGCGCCGACGACCCGGAGCTGCTCCGGCCGCAGCAACACCAGCGCCGCTCCGCCGTCGGCCGTCAATGCGGTCCCCTCGGTGGCCACCGGGCCCAGCCAGGTGTCCACGGCGCCGCCGCGCCGGACGCCGTTCAGCAGCACCGCCTCCCCGACGAACCCGGCCACCCAGGCGTCCGCGGGACGTCGGTACACCTCGGCGGGCGTGCCCAGCTGCACCATCGAACCGTCGTGCAGCACCGCCACCCGGTCGCACAGGCCGAGCGCCTCGTCCTGGTCGTGGGTGATCAGCAGCGCGGTCACGCCGGCGTCCCGCAGGGTGGCCACGACGTCCGCGCGCACCTGGGCACGCAGGGCGGCGTCCAGGGCGTTGAACGGCTCGTCGAGCAGCACCAGCCGGGGCCGGATGGCCAGCGCCCTGGCCAGCGCCACCCGCTGCTGCTGGCCGCCGGAGAGCTTGTGGGGCATCCGGCGTCCCAACCCGTCCAGGCCGACGAGCCGGAGCAGCTCGTTCACCCACGGATCGGCGATCGCCCGCCGGGCGGGCAGCCCGCGCACCCCGTAGCCGATGTTCGCCGCCACGTTCATCGTGCCGAACAGCGCCCCGTCCTGGGGCACCAGGCCGATCGCGCGGCGCTCGGGCGGCAGGGCGGTGATGTCGGCGTCGTCGATCAGCAGCCGGCCGGCGCTGGGCGCGTGCAGGCCGGCGAGCACCCGGACCAGGGTGGTCTTGCCGCTGCCGGAGGGCCCGAGCACGGCGACCAGCTCGCCGGGCTCGACCCGCAGGGTCAGGTCGCGCAGCACGTCGGGCGCGTCCCGGTAGCCGGCCCGCAGCCCCTCGATCCGCAGCCCCGTCATCGCGCCACCCGGACGCCGACGCTGCGGGCCAGCAGCAGGGCCGGGAGCAGGCCGACGAGCACCAGCACCACCCCGATCGGGGCGGAGGCCCCGTAGGCGCCGATGCTGGTCCGGGTCCACAGCTCGGTGGCGAGGGTCTCCACGCCGATCGGCCGCAGCATCAGGGTGGCGGGCAGCTCCTTGAGCACCTCGGCGGCCACCAGCACCCAGCCCGCGGCGATGCCCGGCAGCGCCGTCCGGACGGAAACCCGTAGCCAGGTTGCGATCGGGCCGCGTCCGAGGGTGCGGGAGATCTCCCGGGCGGGCGCCGGCACCCGGGCGAAGGCCGCCCGTGCCGAGCCGATCGCCAGCGGCAGGGTGAGCAGCAGGTAGGCGGCCAGCAGGCCGGCCGGGCCCTGGTAGGCGAACGGGACGGCGGTGAGGGTCAGCGCGACCAGGGCCAGCGCCACCACCACGCCGGGCAGCGCGTAGCCGATCATGGTCGCCCCCTCGATGGCGCGCACCAGCCGGCCCCGGTGGCGTGCCGCCAGGTAGCCGACCGGGAGGGCGACCAGCACCGTCAGCGTCGCGGCCACGGTCGCCAGGGCCAGCGAGGTGGCCGCCGCGGACGCCAGTTCGACCGGTGCGGCCGCGTAGCGGTCGGCCCGCAGCATCCGGACCACCAGTGCCCCCAGCGGCCCGAGCACGCTCAGCCCGGCCAGCACGGTCAGTCCGGTGACGACCAGCACCGTCGTGGCCCGGGAGAGTTCGCGGGGCGGACGCCGGCGGGAGGCCGCGTGCCGTTCGCCGTCCCCGCGTCCGCCGCGGGCGCTCTGCTCGCCCCAGACGCAGGCGAGAGCCAGCAGCACCAGCGGCAGCGACATCGCGGCCGCCGCCGAGCGGTCCACTGTGCCGGTGAACAGGGCGTACACCCCGGTGGTGAGCGTCTGGTAGCGCAGGATGGCCGGCGCCCCGAAATCCGAGATCGTGTACAGCGCGACCAGCAGGGTGCCGGCCAACGCCGCCGGCAGGATCTGCGGCAGCGTGACCCCGACGAAGGCCGGCACCGGCCGGCGGCCCAGCGTCCGGGCCACGTCGGCGAGCGTGTGATCGGCCAGCGCGAGGGCCCCCATGGTCGGCACGGTCACCAACGGTAGGCAGGTCAGCGTCATCACCAGCGCCAGCGGCCACAGGCCGGTCACCCCGGGGAACGTGGACGCCCAGGCGAAGGCCGCGACGAAGCTCGGGACGGCCAGTGGCAGGCAGGCCAGCAGCAGCCACAGCCCGCGCGCCGGCAACCGGACCCGGGTACTGGCGTAGGCGACGGCGATGCCCAGCACGAGGGTGGCCAGGCCGACCACGGCCGCCAGCGCGACCGTGTTGCCGAGCAGCTGCGCCGTCCGGGGCCGGACGATGATCCGCAGCGCCTGGTCCCAGCCGTCCGACCCGGCCCGCACCACCAACTGGACGATCGGCGCCAGCGCCAGCGCGGCGACTCCGACGCCTGCGCACAGCAACGCCACCGGGGCACCCCGCATGCTGGGGGTGCCCCGGTGGCCGGCGAGTGACCAGGTCAGAGCAGACCCACGTCGGTGATCAGCGCCACGGTCTCCTTCAGCGACGACAGCTTCGACAGGTCGAGCTTGGGTCCGCCCAGGTCCTTCAGCGCCGGCACGTTGGCCGGGCCCTTGTCGCCCACCAGCGGGTACTCGTAGGTCTCGGTGAGGAAGTAGGTCTGGGCCTCGTCGCCGAGCAGCCAGGTGACGAACTCGGTGGCTTCCGGGCTCGCCTTCGCCTTCAGCACACCGGCCCCGGTGACGTTGACGAGCGCCGAGGTGGTGCCGGCGTCACCGAACTTGAGCTGGGCGCGGAGCTTGGTGGGATCCTGCTCGGATCGGGCCCAGTAGTAGTGGTTGATCAGGCCGGCGTCCAGCGTGCCCGAGTTGACGGCCTCGAGGATGTCGCCGTTCGACTCGAAGACCTTCACGTCGTTGGCCTTCAGCCCCTCCAGCCACGACTTGGCGGCGGCCTCGCCGTCGTTCACCCGCAGCGCGGTCACGAACGCCTGGAAGGAGGCATTGGACGGCGCGATGCCGACCTTGCCCTTCCACTTCGACTCGGTGAACTCGGTCACGTCGCCGGGGACGTCGGCCGCTTGGTGCTTCTGGCTGTCGTAGGCCACCACCCGGGCCCGCCCGGTCAGGCCGACCCAGGAGGCGTCGGCCGAGGTGTACTCGGCGGGCACCTTGCCGGCGACCTCGGCGGGCAGGGTCTGGAACAGGCCGGCCGCACTGACGGCGCCGAGGGCGCCGGCGTCCTGGGAGAGGAACACCTGGGCCGGGCTGTTGGCACCCTCCTCGAGCAGCTGGCCGGCCAGCTCCGTCGACCCGGCGTAGCGGGTCTCCACCTTGATGCCGCTGGCCGTCTGGAACTTCTCGATCAGCGGGTCCACCAGGGCCTTGTCGCGTCCGGAATAGACGACGAGGGTGCGCTCGCCGGTCGGGCTCGCCGCCGGCGAGGCGGCCGGGGCCGGCGACGAGCAGGCGCCGAGCAGCAGCGCGCCGCTGGCGGCGAGGACGAGCAGGGCGGAACGTCTTCTCATGGGAATCCTTCGGTGATCGCATTCGGACGCCGGGCGCAACCACCGCTCCGGCCAGAAGTTAGGTTAGGCAGGCCTTTGCTCCTCCGAATTCCCTAAAGTGGGGGATATGAAACGGGTGGCGGTCGGAGCTGTGGTCGCCGAACCCGCGTCCGCCACCGTCCGGGTCCTGGTGATCGACGACCATCGGGTCTTCACCGAGCTGCTCTCGCTGGCCCTCGACGCCAGCCCCGGAACCCGCTGCGTGGCCGTGGCGTCCTCGATCCGGGAGGGGCTGGCGAAGGCGGCGGCGCACCGCCTCGACGTCGTCGTCATCGACGTCCGGCTGCCGGACGGGAGCGGCCTGGACGCGGTGCCCGAGCTGCTCGCGCTGCACCCGGACGCCCGGATCCTGGTGCTGACCGCGCATCCCCGGGCCGACCTCGCCGAGCGGGCGCTGAACGCGGGCGCGAGCGGCTTCCTCGCCAAGGAGGAGCCGCTGTCGCACCTGCTCAGGGCCATCGCGGCGGCACGACCGGGCCGGCCGGCGATCAGTGCGGCGCTGTCGGTCTCCCCCGCGGACGCCGTCGGGCTCACCCCGCGCGAACGCGAGGTGCTGACCCTGTTGGCCCAGGGACACGACCCGGCCGCGATCGCGCGGCTGCTCTGGCTCTCCCGGCACACCGTCCGCGATCACGTGAAGGCGGTCCTGGCCAAGCTCGGGGCGCACTCGCAGCTGGCCGCGGTGTCCAAGGCGATCGCCCTGGGCCTGATCGACCCCTGGCCCGGGTGATCCGGTTGGCGGCGACGAGCCAGCGCGACCCGGTGGAGCGCGCCCGCAGCGTGCTGCGCCGCCACCTGGTCGCGACGAGCGCCCTGGTGGTGGGGATCATGCTCAGCATGCTGCTGGCGGAGTGGGCGCTGACCCGGCGGGCGGCGGATCGGATGGCCGAGCAGGTGTCGACCCGGGTCGCCCGCACCGTGTCGGAGCTGGTCACCGGGGCGGACTTCGGCGACGAGGGCCAGTCACACACGGCGCTGGACGAACGGATCCGCAGCTTCCTCGAGGCCGGCACCATCGTCCGGATCAAGGTATGGATGGTCGAGGGCGACCAGGTGCGGGTGGTCTACTCCGACGACCCCCGCACCGAGGGCACGGTGCGAGCGTTCTCGTCCGACCTCGCGCGGCGGCTGGACGCCGGCGAGACCGTCGTGCTGCCGGTGCCCGACGACGCCGAACACCAATTCGAGAGCGCCCTGGGAATGGACCTGCGGGAGGCCTTCATCGGCTTCGTCGACCGGGCCGGCAACCAGCTGCGGCTGGAGGTCTACGTGCCGGTGCAGAGCCGCGAGCTGACCGCGAACGCCCTGATCGTGCAGGCGCCGGTGATCGGCGTCGGGCTGGTGCTGCTGGTGGTCGTGCTCAGCTGGGGGTCGCTGTCGCTGGCCGGGCAGCTGAAGACCCTGGCCGAGCAGCGCCACCGGGCCGTCCTGTACGGGCTGCGCTCCCGCGAGGAGGAGCGCACCGGGCTCGCCCAGCGGCTGCACGACGGCGTGGTCCAGTCGCTGGCCGGCTCGCGGCTGGCGCTGGATTCGATCCGCGGACGCACCGCCGCCGACGATGCGCTGCTGCGCCGAGTGGCCGAGGTGCTCGGCGACGACACCCGCGCGTTGCGCGAACTGCTGGCCGAATACGTCGCGGTCTCCGGCGCCGCGACGCTGGCGTCCGACCTGCAGCGGCTCGCGGACGCCGCCGGCACGCCGCGGGTCGACGTCCGGGTGGTGCCGGGCGTCCAACTGGACGACGAGTCGGCCGACGTCATCCGGCGCGCGGCCGAGGAGGGCGTCCGCAACGCCCGCAGCCATGCCTGTGCCGCGCGGGTGCAGGTGAGCCTGGAGCCGCGCGGCGGGGGCGCGGAACTGGCGGTGGTCGACGACGGACGCGGAATGGCGTCGGCGTCCGAGGCCGAGACCGGCCACGTCGGCCTGGCCCTGGTCGGCAGCGCGGTGCGCTCGGTGGGCGGGCGGCTCTCGCTGGAGTCGCCGGCGACGGGCGGCACCACCCTGCGGATCTGGCTTCCGTCGCCGGCCGCCGGTGATCCGCGAGCGCCGCTGCCACTACCCTGACGCCATGGCGCTGCCCGTCCTCGATGCCACCGAGCAACGGATCCTGGGGTGCCTGCTGGAGAAGCAGCGCACCGTCCCGGCCAGCTACCCGCTCAGCCTGAACTCGCTGCGGGTGGCCTGCAACCAGACGTCCAGCCGCGATCCGGTGATGTCCCTGGACGACGCCGCGGTCGAGACGGCCGCGCGGGAGCTGAAGGGGCGCGGCCTGCTCCGGGTGGTCTGGGCCGGCAAGGGGTCGCGGACGCTCAAGTACCACCAGCTGCTCGACGAGGCGCTCAGCCTGCAGCCGGACGAGCGGGCGCTGATCACGGTGCTGCTGCTGCGCGGGGCGCAGGCTCCCGGCGAGCTGAAGACCCGCACCGACCGGCTCTACCCGTTCGCCGACCGGGAGTCCGTCGAGCAGGTGCTGCAGCGGATGGCCGCCCTGCCCGAGCCGCTGGTGCGCGAGCTGGACCGCCGTCCGGGCCAGCAGGACCGGCGCTGGGTCCACCTGCTGGGTCCCGTCCTCGAGGCCGTGGGGGCCGCGCCCGCGGCGTCCGCCGTGGACCGTGAGACGGTGCTGGCCGAGGGTGCGGACGCCCGCGACCGGCGCGTCCGGGACACCTACGACCAGGTGGCGGAGGCGTACTTCGTCGAACTCGGCGATGAGCTGATCGACAAGCCGTTCGACGTCTGGCTGCTGGAGCGGGTGGCCGCGCTGGCCGGCTCCGACCCGATCGTCGACGTCGGCTGCGGCCCGGGTCACATCGCCGCGTTCCTGGCCGACACGGGCGCCGAGGTCAGCGGCGTCGACCTCTCCCCCGAGATGATCGCCGTGGCGTCGCGCGAGTTCGGTGACCTGGACTTCTCCGTCGGCAACCTGTTCGGCCTGCTGAAGCCGCGGACGGCGGCCGGCTGGGGCGCGGTGGTCGCCTGGTACTCGCTGGTGCACCTGGCCGGATCGGAGCTGTCCCCCGCGGTGGGTGCCCTGGCCCGGACGCTGGTGCCCGGGGGCGTGCTGGCGGTGGCGGTGCACGCCGGCGACGAGGTCCGGCACATCGACGAGCTGGTCGGCGAGGCCGTGGACGTCGACTTCGTGCTGCACGACGCCGACCAGCTCCTGGCCGCGTTCGGCGCGGCCGGCCTGAGCGAGATCGAGTGGTACCGCCGCGGCCCGATCGGCGACGAGGCGCGGACCGAACGCCTCTACGTGCTGGGTCGCCGCGCCTGAGTGCCTCGGCGGCCGGGTCGGTCCAGCCGCCTACCGTGGCGGTGTCACGTTGCGCAGACCGATCGGAATGCTGTTCAGCGCGTATCCGTAGGCGGCGTCCCCGACCCGCGGCATCCGGTTCTCGTCGAGGATGAACAGGATGTCCTCGCCGATCGGCCAGTAGTGGCGCAGGTGGGCGGGCGCATTCGTGTCGAGTTCGTAGACCCGGGCCTGCGGATCGAGGCCGGTGCCCGTGGTGATCCGCCAGCTGCCCTGATGCGTCTCGCGGTCGTTGCCGACACCCACCCGCACGGTCGAGGTCAGATAGGTCGTGGGCTCGCCGGTCTCCGCGTCGCGGTAGAGCACGATCCCGTACTTCACCCGCTGACAATCGGCCACGGCGGGCTGGTCGATCGCGCAGGGCAGGTGGTTCTCGAAGTCGGCGAACACCGGATCACCGGCGGCGTTCGTCATCGGATACCAGGGCGGGAAGGACGTCGGCTGCGCGGCGGGCGCGCCGCGGAGCAACGATCCCGCCGTGACGGCGCCGACGACGAGCAGGATCGCCACCGCGGCGATCATCAGCTTCGCGCGGGTGCCGTTGGCGAACCAGTGCAGGCGCCCCACGGGCCCAATCCTAGGTCGCCTGATATCGACCACAGAGTCGCGACGATTCTCGGCGCTCCCAGGCGTCGGACCGGGTCGATGAGCATCTCGCCGAATCGACTCTGTAGTCGATATCAGGGTCGCCGCGAGAAGCGTCCGCGACGAGATCCCGGGTCGAGCCCGGGACGACGAGTGGAGCCGTGCATGGCGAGTGGAGCCCGGCGTGACGCGTGGAGCCCAGTGTGACGAGTGGAGCCGGGCATGGCGAGTGCCACGGAGCGACCCGGGCGCGCCCACCGTCATCCCGGCGAATGCCGGGATCTCAGCGCAGGCGGGGACGCACGTGCAGGCCGACCTCGGGGTCCACGATCAACTCCTGCGCGGCGTCGATACCGCCGGCGAGGACGGGGGCGTCCGCGGGGACGTTGCGCTTGATCAGCGCCAGGGCGATCGGGCCGAGTTCGTGGTGCCGGGCCGAGGAGCCGACCCGGCCGACGACGCGTCCGTCGAGCACCACGTCGGCGCCCACCTCGGGCAGCGCCTCGGCGGTGCCGTCCAGGTGCAGCCGGGTGAGCCGGCGCGGCGGACGCCCGAGCGTGTACACCCGCGCCACCGTCTCCTGCCCCGGGTAGCAGCCCTTCTGCAGATGGACGCCGGCGCCCAGGGTCAGCCCCTCGGGATTGGCCAGCTCGTTGGGAATCGTCTTGTCGTCGGTGTCCACGAAGATCCGCGGCTGCCCGGCCTCGATCCGCAGGGCGTCCGCGGCCCAGGTGCCCGCCCGCTGTTCGCCGAGCACGGCGTCCAGCTCATCGCGCTCCACGATCCGCGGGCCGCCGGCGATCACCATCGCGTGCGACTCGGTGCGATCGGCGATCTCGACCCGGGCGGCGAACTGCATCCGCCGTAGCCACGCGAGCAACGCGTCCAGGTGACCGGGTTCGCTGGACGCCCACAGCACGGCCCCGTCGTCCACGCCGCCGAACACGTGCCCGACGTGGCCGTGGGCGTCCAGGATGTAGGCGGTGAACCAACGGCCGGGCTCCAGGTCGTCGAACTTCTGCGAGGCGATGTCGTTCAGCCAGCGCAGCCGGTCGGGACCGGCGATGCTGAACGTGGGCCGGTGCGACAGGTCCACGGACGCCTCGCCGGCGGCCAGCCGGCGTTGCTCGCGCATCGGGTCGCCGTAGTGCCAGACCGCACCGGCGTCCGGACCGCCCTCGTGCCGGACGGCGCTCATGCCCGCGCCAGGGTGGCCCACACGTACGGGCGCAGCGGCACGTCCTCGGTGGCCCGGTCGAAGGAGTACATCAGCTTGCCCTCGACGGTGCCGTACAGCCGGCGCCCGGCGGTGTAGGCGACGGCGGCGTCCGGGGATCGGACGACGGCGTCGGTGACCAGGTCGAGCCGGCCCGGCTGCAGCTTGCCGTACCAGACCTCGGCGAACCCCTCGTGCGAGCACATCGCCACGTCGACGGTGCCGTCGGCGAGCGGACGCCAGAAGCCGGTCTCCATCATCAGCGGCCGGGTGGGCCGGCCGTCGCCGTCCACCTCGAACGCCTGCGCGAGGTAATGCAGGTAGTCACCGCCGTTCTCGGCGAAGTCGATCTGTTGCGCGAACTGGATCTTCTCCTCACCGGGCCACTCCCGGAACCCGGTGCCCTCCCAGCGGCCGCGCAGCCAGGCGAGGCCGACCAGGGCGGGGTTCAGATCGGCGGGGATCTCGAAGGTCATGAATCACTCCTGCTGCTTGTCGGTGAAGATCCGGACGACGACCACCAGCGCGGCGATCAGCACCGCGGCCGCGGCGACGATCAGCGCGATCGTCGCCGGCGTCAACACGGCGGTCATCATCTCCACCACAACGCGCGAGTCTAGTGGCCTGTTCCCCGGCCACTACTCTTCCCTGGCATGAGGGCGGTCGTGCAACGGGTGAGCCAGGCGTCGGTGGATGTCGCCGGCGAGGTGGTCGGGGCCATCGACCGGCCGGGGCTGCTGGTGCTGCTCGGCGTCACCCACGACGACACCGCGGCGACCGCGGACGCCCTGGCCGAGAAGGTGTGGAACCTGCGCATCCTGCACGGCGAGCGCAGTTGCGCCCAGGACGCCGCGCCGATCCTGGTGGTCAGCCAGTTCACCCTCTACGCCGACACCCGCAAGGGACGCCGGCCGTCCTGGAACGCGGCGGCCCCCGGCCCGGTCAGCGAACCCCTGGTGGACGCCTTCGTGGCCGCCTTGCGCGGCCGGGGAGCCGAGGTGGCGACCGGCCGGTTCGGGGCCATGATGCAGGTGTCGCTGGTCAACGACGGCCCCGTCACGATCCTCCTGGAGCTGTGAATACGCCCGCCCGCGCGGGCCGGCGAGGACACCGACCGCCCGCTGAACGGATGCCGGTGAACCACCACCCTCGGCGTTCACTATCCTGTAACCGGCCGAACGGGGGTGAGCATGGCATCACTGCTTGTCGTGAGTAACCAACTGGCGGATGGGGTGCGCCCCGAAACCGTCCTACCGGCGGTCGGGCTGCTCTCGCACGAGCTGCGCAGCGCGCCCGCCGACACCAGCGCGCTGACCGAGTCCGCCAAGGCCGACGTGATCGTCATCGACGGCCGCACCGACCTGGCCAACGCTCGGATGATCTGCCGGCTGTTCCTCTCCTCGGGCATCACCCTGCCGCTGCTGCTGGTGGTCACCGAGGGCGGGTTGGCCGCGCTCAACGGCGACTGGGGCGTCTCCGACTTCATCCTGGACGGCGCCGGCCCCGCCGAGTTCGATGCCCGGATCCGGCTGCTGCTCAGCTCCAACGACAGCGACGGGCTGATCCAGTCCGGCGGCATCGTCATCGACGAGGCCGCCTACTCGGCCCGCCTGGGTGACGACCCGCTCGACCTGACCTACACCGAGTTCGAGCTGCTCAAGTACCTGGTGATGCACCCCGGGCGGGTGTTCAGCCGTGAGCACCTGCTGGCCGACGTGTGGGGCTACGACTACTTCGGCGGCACCCGGACGGTCGACGTCCACATCCGCCGGCTGCGGGCCAAACTCGGCCCCGAGCACGAGTCGCTGATCGGCACCGTGCGCAACGTGGGGTACCGGTTCTCCCCGTAGCGTTTACGGCCGTCCCGCCCCACCCGTGAGTTCGTCATCCCGGCGAACGCCGGGATCCCTCGAGCGACCTGTCTCGTGCGGCCGGAGATCCCGGGTCGAGCCCGGGACGACGAAGGCGTTCACCGGACCGAGCCCCGCCGTTCCCACTACCCTGATCGCATGTTGGCCAGTGATGACATCGACCGCATCCGTCACCTGGTGTCCATCGTCGCCGACGCCGACGGCGAGCAGCCGCTGAACGAGGACGCCACCCTCGCCCTGGCCGGCGACGACCCGGCGGTCAGCCACCACCTGCTCGACGAAGCCGGCGAGCTGATCGGCTACGCGCAGAGCAACGCCCGGCACGGCACCGCCCAGCTGCTCGTGCACCCGCTACGCCGGCGCCGCGGCCATGGCGGACGCCTGCTGCTGGACGTCGCCGGCCACGGCGTCTGGGCGTTCGGCGACCTGCCCGTCGCCCGGCGGTTCGCCACGACCCGCGGGTTGGCCGAGCGGCGCCGGCTGCTGGTGATGGAACGCCCGCTGGAGCCGCCGTCGGGCGCCGTCTTCGAGGGCGTCCGTCCTTTCGATCCGGCGTCCGAGGCCGAGCAACTGCTGGCGGTGAACGCGGCCGCCTTCGACTGGCACCCCGAGCAGGCGCACTTCTCGCGCGCCGACCTGGACGCCCGGATGGCCGAGGACTGGTACGACCCGGCCGGGCTGCTGGTCTCCGCCGACGCCGACGGGCTGACCGGCTTCCACTGGACCAAGCGTCACCCGGACGGTCGCGGCGAGGTGTACATCCTGGCCACCCATCCCCGCGCCCAGGGCACTGGGCTCGGCCGGCGGCTGCTGGCCGCCGGCCTGGAACACCTAGCGGCGACGGGATCCGCGACCGTCCATCTGTACGTTGAAGCGTCCAACGCCCGGGCGGTAGAACTGTACGAGCGGGCCGGCTTCGCGGTGGTGCACCGCGACGTCCTGTACGCCCCCGACCCCAGGAGCAGCGATGATCGCTGAGGCATTGGTCGACGAGCTCGCGGAGTTGCCGAACGACCGGTTCTCCGACCGGGAGCTGAGTTGGCTGGCGTTCAACAGCCGGGTGCTCGACCTGGCCCGGGACGCCGCCCGCGTCCCGCTGCTGGAGCGAGCCCGGTTCCTGGCGATCTTCTCGTCCAACCTGGACGAGTACTTCATGGTCCGGGTGGCCGGCCTGAAGCGCCGGATAGCGGCCGGGGTGGCCGTCCCGTCGGCGTCCGGCATCCTCCCCCGCGACCTGTACGACCTGATCCTGAGCCGCACCCGGGATCTGGTCACCCGGCAGGCACAGACGTTCGCCGACGACGTCCGGCCCGCGCTGGCCGAGCACGGCATCGAGGTGCTCCGCTGGGACCAGCTCAGCGACACCGAGAAGGAGTCGATGACGACGCTGTTCGAGGAGCGCATCTTCCCGGTGCTGACCCCGCTGGCGGTCGACCCGTCCCACCCGTTTCCCTACATCTCGGGGCTGTCGAACAACCTGGCGGTGCTGCTGAAGAACCCGATGACCGGGGCACGGCAGTTCGCCCGGGTGAAGGTACCCACCCTGCTGAGCCGCTTCCTGCAGCTGGGTGAGGGCCGGTTCATCGCCATCGAGGACGTCATCGCCCGGCATCTCGACTGGCTGTTCTCGGGCATGCAGGTGCTCGACCACTCCACCTTCCGGGTCACCCGCAACGAGGACCTGGAGGTCGAGGAGGACGACGCCGAGAACCTGTTGTACGCGCTCGAGCAGGAGTTGCTGCGCCGCAAGGTGGGGCGTCCGCCGGTGCGCCTGGAGGTCGAGGACGACATCGACGACCGGATGCTCGACCTGCTGGTCAGCGAGCTGGACATCTCCGAGAAGGAGGTCTTCAAGCTGCCCGCGCCGCTCGATCTGCGCGGCCTGTTCTCACTGGCCGACCTCGACCGCGAGTCGCTGAAGTACCCGGCCTTCCTGCCCAAGACCCACCCCGAGCTGGCCGAGGTCGAGACGGCGATGCCGGCCGACATGTTCGCCGCGCTCAAGCACCGCGACGTCCTGCTGCACCATCCGTACCATTCGTTCGCGACCAGCGTGCAGCGGTTCATCGAGCAGGCCGCGGCCGACCCGGCCGTGCTGGCGATCAAGCAGACCCTGTACCGGACGTCCGGCGACTCCCCGATCGTGGACGCCCTGGTCGACGCCGCGCAGGCCGGCAAGCAGGTGCTCGCCCTGGTCGAGATCAAGGCCCGCTTCGACGAGCAGGCCAACATCACCTGGGCCCGCAAGCTGGAACGCGCCGGCTGCCACGTGGTGTACGGGATGATCGGGCTGAAGACGCACTGCAAGCTGTCGCTGGTGGTGCGCGACGAGCCGGACGGCCTGCGTCGCTACTGCCACCTCGGCACCGGCAACTACAACCCGAAGACGGCCCGGATGTATGAGGACGTCGGCCTGCTGACCGCCAACCCGGTGGTCACCGACGACGTCGCCCGGCTGTTCAACCACCTCTCCGGAATGGGCCAGGAGGTCTCCTACAAGCGGCTGCTGGTGGCGCCGCACGGCATCCGCCGCGGGCTGATCGAGTTCATCACCGACGAGATCGAGCATCGCCGCGCGGGGCGTCCGGCCGGCATCCGGATCAAGGTCAACTCGATCGTCGACGAGGCCGTGATCGACGCGCTGTACCGGGCCTCCCAGGCCGGGGTGAAGGTGGACCTGTGGGTGCGCGGCATCTGCACCGTGAAGGCCGGCGTCCCCGGGTTGAGCGAGAACATCCGGGTGCGGTCGATCCTGGGCCGCTTCCTGGAGCACAGCCGGCTGTTCTGGTTCGCCAACGGCGGCCAGCCCCGGGTCGGGCTGGGCTCGACCGACCTGATGCACCGCAACCTCGACCGCCGGGTCGAGGTGCTGGTGTCGCTGACCAACCCGAGGCACATCGGCACCATCGAGAACCTGTTCGACCTCGCCTTCGACGACGGCACCGCCTCGTGGTGGCTGGAGGAGGACGGCTGGTACCAGCGCACCAGCGACATCGAGGGCCGGCCGCTGCTCGATCTGCAGGAGCACCTGATCGGCTCGCTCGGCTCGCGGCGCAGCGGCGATCGGGGGGCCGGATGAGCCGGAAGCGTCTGATCGAGGCCGCCGGCGCGATCGTGCTGCGCCGTCCGAAGGGCAGGCAGGCGCAGGTGCTGTTGATCCATCGTCCGAGCTACAACGACTGGTCGCTGCCGAAGGGCAAGCTCGATCCGGACGAGTACCTGGCGGCCGCCGCGGTGCGCGAGACCTGGGAGGAGACGGGCTTCCGGATCCGGCTTGTGCACCCGGTCGACCGCATCCAGTACCCGATCCCGACCGGCACCAAGCGGGTCGCCTACTGGCTCGGCACGGTCACCGGCAACGGGCGGTTCAAGGCCAACTCGGAGGTGGACCGCCGGGTCTGGCTGTCGGTGGGTTCGGCGCTGAAACGGATGACCTACGCCGACGAGCGGGAACTGCTCCAGCAGGCGGTCAGGCTGCCGGCCACGACGCCGCTGCTGATCGTCCGGCACGGCAAGGCGATGGAGCGCAAGAACTGGACCGGCAAGGACCAGCTGCGCCAGCTCAGCTCCCGCGGACGCCGGCAGAGCCGGCTGCTGATCCCGCTGCTGGACGCCTATGGCGTGGCCGCGCTGGAGTCGTCCACCTCGGCGCGGTGCATGACCACGCTGACGCCGTACGCGCGGGCGAAGCGGCTGGACGTCCAGGGCTGGTCGACGCTGTCGGAGGAGAAGGCCAAGGACAATCCGGACGCGGTACGCAAGCTGATGAAGCGGCTGGTCAAGGAGACCGCCGCCGCCGGCGTCCCGCGGGCGATCTGCGGCCATCGTCCGGTGCTGCCGCTGATGCTCGAGGCCCTCGGCGTGCCCGATCGGCCGATGCTGACCGCCGCCGTCCTGGTCGCGCACCTGTCGCCCGACGGCGAGACCGTCTCGGTGGAGTGGCACAAGCCCCGGGTGTGAACGTCGGGGACGTCTCGGCGGTCAGCGATCCAGGACGCGGCGCGCGCTGGCCTCCGGCGCGATGTCGAGCCGGCGGAGCAGCTGGGCGTTCAGGGCGACCACCACGGTGGACAGTGACATCAGGATCGCGCCCACCGACATCGGCAGGATGAAGCCGATCGGGGCGAGCACCCCGGCGGCGAGCGGCACCGAGAGAAGGTTGTAGCCGGCCGCCCACCACAGGTTCTGCTTCATCTTCCGGTAGCTGGCCTTCGACAGCTCGATCACAGACAGCACCGACCGCGGATCGGAGCTGGCCAGGATCACGCCGGCCGACGCGATCGCGACGTCGGTGCCGGCGCCGATGGCAATGCCGACGTCCGACTGCGCCAGCGCGGGAGCGTCGTTGACGCCGTCGCCCACCATCGCGACCTTGCGCCCCTCGGCCTGCAGTTGCGCCACCGTGGCCGCCTTGTCCTCGGGACGGACGCCGGCGAAGGTCCGGTCGATGCCCAGTTGGCGACCCACGGACGCCGCGACGGCCTCGGCGTCACCGGTGATCATCACCACCTCGATGCCCAGCTCATGTAGCGCCTCCACCGCCTCACGCGAGGCCGGGCGGATCTCGTCGGCCAGTCGCAGCGCACCGATCACGGCGTCGTCGCGCACGACGTGCAGGATGATCGCTCCCTCGTCGCGCCAGGCGCGGGTGGCGTCGAGGGCGGCCGCGCCCACCTCGTCCAGCAACCGTGGGCCGCCGACCCGGACCCGGCGTCCGGCGACCGTCGCGGTCACCCCGACCGCCGGCGACGAGACGAAGCCGGACGCCTCGGCGATCGCCAGACCGCGTTCGCCGGCGGCGCGCACGATCGCGCGGGCCAGCGGGTGCTCACTGTCGGTCTCGGCGGATGCTGCGAGCGCGAGGACCTCGTCGGAACTCACGCCGGGGACCGGCTCGACGCCGGTCACGGTCGGCTCGCCCCTGGTCAGGGTGCCGGTCTTGTCGAACAGGACGACCTCGATGGTGCGCATGCTCTCCAGCGCCAGCCGGTCGGAGACCAGGACGCCGCCGCGCGCCGCCCGCTCGGTGGCGATGGACACCACCAGGGGAATCGCCAGGCCGAGTGCGTGCGGGCAGGCGATCACCAGGACGGTGATGGTGCGCACGACCGCGGCGTCGGGGTCGCCGGCCACCGTCCAGACGATGGCGGTCACGATCGCAGCGGCGAGGGCGAACCAGAACAGCCAGGCCGCCGCCCGGTCGGCGATCCGCTGCGCCCGCGAACTGGACGCCTGCGCCCTGGCGACCAGCCGCCGGATGCCGGCGAGCGTGGTGTCGTCGCCGGTGGCGGTGACCTGCACCCGTAGGCCGGAGTCGGTGGCAACCGTGCCCGCCGTGACCTGGTCGCCGACCCCGCGTCCGACCGGCCGGGACTCGCCGGTCACCATCGACTCGTCGAGGTCGGCGCGGCCGTCGACGATCCGTCCGTCGGCCGGCACCCGGCCGCCGGGGCGGACGATCACCACGTCACCCACCCGCAGGTCGCCGGGCGCCACCGTCACGATGGTGTCGCCCTCGACCCGTTCGGCCTCGTCGGGCAGCAGGGCGGCCAGCGAATCCAGCGCGGACGTGGTCTGCGCCAGCGAGCGCATCTCGATCCAGTGCCCCAGCAGCATGATGACGATCAGCAGCGCGAGCTCCCACCAGAACTCGAGTTCGTGGTGCAGCAGGCCGAGGCTGGCCCCCCACGACGCCACGAAGGCGACCGTGATGGCCAGGCCGATCAGCAGCATCATTCCGGGCCTGCGGTCGCGGATCTCCGACCGGGCGCCGGTCAGGAACGGACGGCCGCCCCACAGGTACATCACGGTGCCCAGCACCGGGGCGATCAGCGCCGCCCCGGGGAAGTCGGGCACCCGGTAGCCGACCAGCATCGCGAACATGGTCGAGAACGCGACCACCGGAACGGCGAGCAGCAGGTTGATCCAGAACAGCCGGCGGAACTGCTCGACGTGGTCGCCGTGGCCACCGTGACCCATCGCCGCGTGACCGGAGCGACCGTCGTGATGCATGGATGCGTGGTCCGTCAGCGCGTGATGGGAATGATCGTGGTGGTCCGCAGGATGTGCGTGCCCCGCATGGTCACCGTGGTCCGCGTGCCCGGCTTCTGCACGGGATGTGGACGGCTCGTGCGTTGGCTGCTGGTGGTGTGTCATGGTCGGTGGCTCTCGGTCGGGTGGCGATCGGCCTCTCGGGCCCTACGACCAACCCAACCATATACCCCCATGGGGTATTCCAGTCCGATCCGGGAATGTCAGATCTGCGCGGGCGCGAGTTGGGCGATTCGGCTGTCGGGTGCGCGATCCGGGAGTTCACTGGAGGCATGGACGCCCACTTCACGGCGAGCCAGCCGCCGCTCACGCGCGGCGACCGACCGGCCCTTCTCTTGCCCGCCGCCTCGTGGTTGAGCGGCGCACTCGCGGTCATTGCCACGTTGACCAGCCTGTTCGGGCTGGCCACCGACTGGCCCTACGCCGTGGAAACCGACAACTGGCGTCTGCAGGCGCAGGGTCAGGACGCCGGCAACCTGCTCGCGGTCGCCGTCCTGATCGCGGGGCTCGCCGGCGCCCGGCGCGGGTCGCTGCGCGGCCTGCTGCTCTGGGTTGGGGCGTTGCTGTACCTGGCGTACACGTTCGTGCTGTACGCGGTAACGATCCACTTCGGACCGCTGTTCCCCGCCTACGTGGCCTGCCTGGGACTGGCCGCGTATGCGCTCATCCTCACCCTGACCCGGGCGCTTCCGGCGATCGAGTTGCCGGCGCGGGCGGCGCGGACGGCGTCCGTGGTGCTGCTGGTGATCGGTGTCTGCTTCGCGCTGCTCTGGTTGAGCAGCATCGTCGGTGCGCTCGTCGCCGGGCACGCCCCCGCCGAGATCCTCCAGGCCGGCCTGCCCAGCAACCCCGTCCATGTGCTCGATCTGGCGCTGGTGCTGCCGGCGATGCTGATGACCGCGATCAACACGCGGCGCGGCAGCACGCCGGCCCGCTTCCTGCTGGCCCCCTGGCTGGTGTTCTCCACCCTGATCGCCGCCAGCCTCGTCGCCGTCGCCGCGTTCAGCGGCGGCCCGCTCGCGCTCGCGATCGGATTCCTGGTGGTCGCCGCGCTCAGCGGTGGTGCGGCCACCCTGGTGCTGCGCGGCGTCCCGTCTCAGCACGATTCGGTGCCGTCGTTGTAGGGGATCCGTGACGCCGTCCGGCATCCGGTCCGCGCCCGGGACCGTCACCGGGTGGACGCGCCGAGCCAGCATCCGCTGCTGCGTTCGCGAAGGTCGC
>CALMIQ010000105.1 GCA_937863965.1 uncultured Micropruina sp. | reverse complement strand
TGCGGTCGAGGATGTTCGGCACGAAGCCGGCGCTGATGCCCTGGATCTTGTGCGGACCCTTCGGCTCACCGGAGAGCACGGCCGACTCGGCGGATTCCACCGCGTACAGCTTGACGCTCGGCTTGCGCTCCTTGAGGATCTGGCCGACGCCGGTGATGGTGCCGCCGGTGCCGACCCCGGAGACCACGATGTCGACCGCGCCCTCGGTGTCGTTCCAGATCTCCTCGGCGGTGGTCCGGCGATGGATCTCGACGTTGGCGGCGTTGTCGAACTGGCGGGCCAGGATCGCGCCGGGGGTGTTCTCGGCGATCTCGGCGGCGCGGGCGTTGGCACCGGGCACACCGTCCGCGGCCGGGGTGAGCACCAGCTCGGCGCCCAGCGCCCGCAGCACGGCCCGGCGCTCCTTGGAGAAGGTCTCCGGCAGCGTGATGATCACGTTGTAGCCGCGGGCCGCGCCCACCCAGGCCAGGGCGATGCCGGTGTTGCCCGATGTCCCCTCGACGATGGTGCCGCCCGGCTGCAGCGAGCCGTCCGCCTCGGCCGCGTCGATGATGGAGACGCCGATGCGGTCCTTCACCGAGTTCGCCGGGTTGTAGTACTCGAGCTTGGCCAGGACGGTCGCCTGGCTGTCGCCGTAGAGCCGGTTGATCTGGACCAGCGGGGTGCGTCCGATCAGCTCGGTCGCATCCTTGAAGTAGGCCATTGTGTTTCCTCCCATGGGTCTTTCGTTGTCGATGAGGCTGTGTCGATGAGGTCAGGCGGCCCGGGGGCCGGCGAGTCGGTCGAGGGCGTCCAGGACGTCCGGACGCCGGGCGGCGCCGACGATCCGGTGCCGGACGGTGCCGGCGGCGTCCAGGAGCAGGACGGTCGGGGTGCGGGTGACGCCGAACTCCTCGACCAGGTCGAGGCGGTGCTCGGCATCGATGTCGATGTGGGTCACCGAGGGCCGGGCCGCGGTGACCTCGGTGAGCAGTTTCCGGGTCGCCCGACAGGGTGCGCAGACCTCGGACGAGAACTGCACGAAGGTGGCCTCGCTGCCCAGGCTGCCGCCCAGGCGATCGGCGTCCAGCCGAGGCTCGGCGTCCGCGGCGACGGCCTTCGCGCGTCCGTCCGTCAGCCGGCGGTAGCCGCCGAAGGCGAGCGCCAGCACGACCGCGGCGAGCACGATCCACACTCCGGTCATGCCCTCACCTCGCCGTCCCGGTGGCGGCGCGGTTGAGCAGCCGGCGTCCGAGCAGATAGATCTCGCAGCCGAGGCAGAAGTTGAAGACGGCGTTCAACAGGGCGGCGACCAGGGCGAACCCGATCGCGACGTAGAACAGGGCCGGGAGGTTCGCGACGACACCGAGCAGGCCGGCGAGCGCGAACAGCAGGCCGACGGTCTGCGCGAAGCGGGGCGGACGGGCGTCCTCGAGCTCGCTCGGCGGACCCAGTCGCGGCCGGACGGCGACCCGGAAGATCCAGCCCCACGGGTGGTACCCCAGGCCGAGCAGTGAGCCGGCGGCGAAAGCGAGGGTCTGGACGATCAGCACGGGCAGGCCGGCGGCCGGCCCGAGCAGCAGGATGACGACGAGCAGGGCGGCCGTGATCGCGGCCGTGAACCGCTGGCCGCGCGGGTCGGTCAGTGCCGGCTTCGCATCGGTTGGGCGGGTGGCAGGCATCGGGTTTTCCTTCGAGTGGCGTGGTTGAGTGGGGCTCTGCCCGACAGCACGTCCTGCGTGGAGCCGCATGAACTCGATTGGGGGTGACCGCGGCCAGCAGCGCGATCAGGATCGTGTCGTCGGATCGATCAATGAGAGCGACAACACATTCGGGCACGGTCGAGCACCACGGCGGGTACGACGCGTCCGATCAGCATGGAAGAAATGGTAGCACCTTTCTCGGCGCGGGTGGAGATCGCGCCCCTTGACTGTGGTCGTCTATCGGCGTTCGATCGTTCCGCGGGATGAACCAGCGGGAGGACGACATGGCGGACCGGCGGCAGGACACCTTGGAGAAGATCCTCGACGGCTTCAACGCCCACGATCTCGACGCGATCATGAGCCACTTCGCCGAGGACTGCGTGTTCGA
>CALMIQ010000104.1 GCA_937863965.1 uncultured Micropruina sp. | reverse complement strand
CGGGCCTGAGCCGGCGGGTCAGCGGCGGTGGGTCACGCGTCCGGCCCAGACGGTGGCGACGACGGGGTCGGGCAGGTCGCGTCCGTGGTACGGATTGTTGCGCGACTTGGATGCCGAGGCGTCGCGGTCGACCACCGACCGCGCGGATGCATCGACCAGCACCAGGTTCGCGGGCTCGCCGGCGGCGATCGGACGCCCCTGGGTCGCCGACCGGGTCAGCCGGGCCGGCGCGAAGGACATCCGTTCGACCAGGGTCGGCCAGTCCAGGCGTCCGGTGTCGACCATCGTCTCGACCACCACGCCGAGGGCCTGTTCGAGGCCGATCATGCCGGGCAGGGCGATGTCGAACGGGTGGTCCTTGTCCTCGCGGGCGTGCGGCGCGTGGTCGGTGCCGACCATGTCGATGGTGCCGTCGGCCAGCGCCCCGCGGACCGCCTCGATGTGCTCGTCGGTGCGCAGCGGCGGGTTCACCTTGAAGGTGGTGTCGTAGCCCTCCACCTCGCGGGTGCCCAGGTACAGGTGGTGCGGGGTGACCTCGGCGGTGACGGCGATGCCGCGGCGTTTGGCCCAGCGGATCACCTCGACGCCCTCGGCGGTGGAGACGTGGCAGACGTGCAGCCGTCCGCCGGCCAGTTCGGCCAGCTCGACGTCGCGGGCGATGATCGTCGACTCGGCCTGGGCGGGCCAGCCGGGCAGCCCGAGGCGTCCGGAGATCTCCGACTCGTGGCAGCAGGCGCCGGTCCCGGCCAGCCGGGTGTCCTGGGCGTGCTGCGCGATGACGGCGTCGAAGGTCTTGGCGTAGGTGAGCGCGCGGCGCATCACCAGCGGGTCCATCACGCAGCGGCCGTCGTCGGAGAACATCCGGACGCCGGCCGCGGAGGCGTGCATCAGCCCCATCTCGGAGAGCTGCTCGCCACCCAGCCCCTTGGTGACCGAGCCGACCACGACCACCTCGGCGCTGGCCGTCCGGGCGGCCAGCGCGGCCAGGTATTCGGCCGCCTCGGCGGTGTCGGTGACCGGGTCGAGGTTCGCCATCGCGTGGACGGCGGTGAACCCGCCCCGGGCGGCGGCGGCGGTGCCGGTGGCGACGGTCTCGGTTTCCTCGCGGCCCGGCTCGCGCAGATGGGTGTGCGGGTCGACGAGGCCGGGCAGGACCAACAGCCCGTCGGCGTCGATCCGCTCGGGGTCACGGACGTCGCCGGCCGCCACGAACACCCCGTCGCGGACGCCGACGTCACCAGTGGTGCCGTCGGCCAGGGCGGCGCCGGTGATCAGCAGGTCTCTCATTCGGGGCTTCCTCCCAGCAGGTGGTACAGGACGCTCATCCGGACCGACACCCCGGCCCGCACCTGATCGAGGATCAGCGAGTTGGCGGCGTCCGCGGCCTCGGAGGAGATCTCCAGGCCGCGGTTCATCGGGCCCGGATGGCACACCGCCGCACCGTCGCGCAGCCGCGCCAGCCGCTCGGGGGTGAGTCCGTAGAGTTCGGTGTATTCCCTTGCCGTGGGGAAGAAGCCGCCGTGCATGCGTTCGCGCTGCACCCGCAGCATCATCACGATGTCGGCCCGCTCGACCACCGCATCGAAGTCGCTGGTCACCTCGCAGCCCCAGTGCTCGACGCCCGTCGGCAGCAGGGTCGGCGGGGCGACCAGGATCACCGTCGAGCCGAGGGTGCGCTGCAGCAGCACGTTCGAGCGCACCACCCGGCTGTGCAGCAGGTCGCCGACGATCGCTATGGTCTTGCCCGCGAACGCATCGTCGCCCTCCGCGAGCTGCCTGAAGTGGCGGCGCATGGTGAATGCGTCCAGCAGCGCCTGGGTGGGGTGCTCGTGGGTGCCGTCGCCGGCGTTGACCACCTGCGCCTTCACCCAGCCGGCCGCCTGCGCCACGGCCCCCGACGAGCCGTGCCGGATCACGAAGCAGTCGGTGCCCATGGCGTCCAGCGTCAGCATGGTGTCGCGCAGCGACTCGCCCTTGGACGTCGAGGAGCCCTTGCCGGTGACGTTGATGGTGTCGGCGGACATCCACTTGCCGGCCATCTCGAAACTGGTCCGGGTGCGGGTGGAGTCCTCGAAGAACATGTTGATCACGGTGCGGCCGCGCAGCGTCGGCAGCTTCTTGATCGGACGATCCTGGATGGCGTCCATCTCTTCGGCGACGTTCAGGATCGAGGTCACCTCGGCGAGGCTCAGGTCGCCGGCGCTCAACAGGTGTCGCATCAGAGGTCCGTCAGGCTGATCGTGACGGTGTCGGCCTCGTCGATCTCGGCGAGCCGGACGTTCACCCGCGCGTCGGGCGGAACCTGCACCTGCTTGCCGACGTGATCGGCCTGGATCGGCAGCTGCCGGTGCCCGCGGTCGATCAGGACGGCCAGTTGCACGATGCGGGGGCGGCCGACGTCCTTCAGGGCATCGAGCGACGCCGCGATCGTGCGCCCGGTGAAAAGGACGTCGTCGACCAGCACCACCGTCAGGTCGTCGATCGAGCGCGGAATCGTGGTGCGGCCGACCGCGCGGGTGGGCTGCCGGCGCAGGTCGTCGCGGTACATGGTGACGTCGAGCTCCCCGACGCCGACCTCGACGCCCTCGATGCTGCGGATCTGGTCGGCCAGCCGGCGGGCCAGCAGGACGCCGCGGGTCGGGATGCCGAGCAGCACCAGGCCTTCGCTGCCGGCGTTGGCTTCGACGATCTGGTGGGCCATGCGGGCCACTGCCCGCGCGATGTGACGGCCGTCCCACGTGAAGTGGGCGGGTTTCTTGGTCACGCGGTGCGCTCCTCGTGGGGTTCGGTGCGACCCGCCTGCACGCAGGCGGACTCGGATCATCCTATCGATCCCGGCCGGGCGGGATGGCCGGCGTCCGATGATCCTGGACGGGGTGGGCGCACCGGGCGCACCGGGCGCGACGGAAAGTGTCGGAGGCGACCGGTAGGCATCTGCCATGACGAGCCCAGCGCCGCGGCCCGGCCAAGCGAGGGGTCCGCCCGGCCCGTGCCGGCGGACTCGACCCGCAAGCCGTGACCTTTGCGACAACGTGCAATACCCTGTGAGGCATGTTCGGACTGATCCCGCTCGAGACCCTGCCGGGCTGGCCCGAAGTGGCCGACCCGACGGCTCTGGAGACCCTCACGGTGCTGCTCGGGGTGCCGGCCGCGATCGCGCTGGTGATCCTCGTGCTCGGCATGGCGCCGAGCTGGTTCCGCCGCTCGGCCGACTGAGCCGCGGCCCGCCGCCGGACCACCGACGACGGGCGTTTCCGCCGCGACGCGACGACAGGCGTCCGGCCGCCGCCGAGAGTTCGGCCACGCCCTAGAGCCCGGCCGCCTCCTGGCAGCGCAGCGCGCGTTCGACGTCGTCGCGCCGCTCGCTGACCATCCGGCGCACCGAATCGCTGAGGTCCGTGGTCGCCATCCACTCGTCGATCCGGGCCAGCAACGCCCGGTCGCCGAAGGTGCGCGGGAAGAGCAGTTCGCCGACGTTCTTGCGGATCGCCAGCGACCGCTGACCCCAGCCGTTGCGCTGCGCGGAGATGTCGCCCATCACCTCGAACCAGGCATCGACGTAGGGCTTCAGCACCTCGTCCTGATCGGGCGCCCAGAAGTGGGCGCAGATCTGGGTGTGGGTGGCGTTGGGCACCGAGGCATCCTCGACCGCGAGCCGCCAGGCTTCGGCCTTGGCGTCGGCGTCCGGACGCGCAGCGCGGGCCCCGGCGGCCTTCTCGGCACCGGTCGCGGTGTTGTCGCGGGCCAGTTCGGCGTCGATGCCGGCGGAGTCCAGGCCACCCAGCTGGGCGAGCTGGCTGACGAACCGCCAGCGCAGATCGGTGTCGACGCTGAGCCCTTCGGGCACCTCCTCACCGGCCAGCCAGGCCCGCAGCAGGTCGGCGCCGGCGGGGGTGGTGAGCGAGGTGGCGAGTGCCCGCACGATCGCGAGCTGGTGGTCGGAGCCCGGCTCGGCGTCCTTCAGCAGCCGCACCAGCCCGGCCGTCCAGCGGGTGGCCAGGCCGGGCCGCCGCTGCGGTGGCGTGTAGTACCGGACGGCCGCCTCGGCCTGGGCGAGCACGGCGGTGACCGCGGTCAGGTCGGTCTCGACGGCCACCCCGCGGGAGACCAGTTCGACGTAGTCGGACGCCGGCAACTGGGCGTCGCGGCACATGTCCCAGGTGGCGCCCCACAGCAGCGCCCGCGCCACCGGATCGATGAAGTCCTGGATCCGTTCCACGACCACGTCGAGGCCGCGATCGATGCGGATCTTGGCGTACGACAGGTCGCCGTCGTTGAGCAGCACCACCGCCGGCGCGGGGACGCCGATCAGGGCGTCCACCTCGGTGCGCTCGCCGTCGATGTCCACCTCGACACGATGCACCCGCTCGATGCCGTCGTCGGTCGGGTCGTAGCAGCCGATCCCGATCCGGTGCCGGCGCAGGGTCGGCCACTGCTCCGGCGCATGCTGGACGACGGTGAACCGGGAGAACCGTCCCCGCTCGTCCAGCTCGTAGTCGCAGGTGAGCGTGTTGACGCCCGCCGTCTGCAGCCATTGGCCGGTGAAGAAGGCCAGGTCGCGCCCCGACGACTCCTCCAGCGCCCGCAGCAGGTCGGTCAGCCGGGTGTTCCCCCAGGCGTGGCGTGCGAAGTAGGTGCGGACGCCGGCGAGGAACGGCTCCAGCCCGACGAAGGCGACCAGCTGGCGCAGCGCCGAGGCGCCCTTGGCGTAGGTGATGCCGTCGAAGTTGAGTTCCACCGCCTCCAGGTCGACCATGTCGGCCGCGATCGGGTGGGTGGACGGCAACTGGTCCTGCCGGTACGCCCAGGTCTTGCGCTGGTTGCAGAAGGTGGCCCAGGGATCGTCGCCGCCGTACCGCTTGCGGATCTCGTCCTGGGCGAAGTGGGAGGCCCACTCGGCGAACGACTCGTTGAGCCACAGGTCGTCCCACCAGGTCATCGTGACCAGATCGCCGAACCACATGTGGGCCAGTTCGTGCAGGATCGTGTTGTCCCGCGACTCGTAGGCCGCGGCCGTCACCCGCGAGCGGTACAGGTATTCGTCGCGGATGGTCACGCAGCCGGCGTTCTCCATCGCCCCGGCGTTGAACTCCGGCACGAAGATCTGCGCGTAGTCGGTGAACGGGTAGGGCTCGCCGAAATGCTCCTCCAACACGTCGAAGCCCCGGGACGTGGTGGCGAAGATCCGGTCGGCGTCCAGATGCGGCGCCATCGAGGCCCGACAGGACAGCGAGAACGGGATCTCGGCCTCGCGTCCCCGATAGCTGCTGCGCACCGTGTGGTACTCGCCGGCGATCAGCGCGGTGATGTAGGTGGAGATCGGCGGGGTCGGGGCGAACACCCAGCGTCCGAGCTCGCCGGCGACGATCGGCTGCACCTCGGGCGAGTTCGACAGCACCGTCCAGTGCGCCGGGGCGATCACCGAGAACTCGAAGGACGCCTTCAGGTCGGGCTGGTCGAAACAGGCGTAGACGCGTCGGGCGTCCGCCACCTCGAGCTGGGTGTACAGGTACACCCGGGCGTCCACCGGATCGACGAAGCGGTGCAGCCCCTCGCCGGTGTTGCTGTACCGGCAGACCGCGGTGATCGCCAGCACGTGATCGCCCTCGGTCAGCTCGAAACCGAGGCGTTCCCCGTTGTAGGACGAGGTATCGAGGGGTTCGTCATCGAGGGTGGCCTCGACGATCGAGTCGGCGATCAGATCGACGAACGTGGTGCCCGCCCCCGAACCGAAGAGGATGGTCGAGGTGGAGGTGAAGGTGCTGGGGGAGCCGGTCAGGTCGACCGTGGCGTGATAGCGGCTGAGGCTCAGCAGTCTTGAACGGGCATCCGCTTCGTCGCGGGTGATGTTGGCCGGGTACATGGTCCTCCAGGGTGGGTCTCGCCAGTCGGCACAGTACTCCAGTGCCTCACGCCATCCCAGTCTCCACGACCGGGGCAGACCGGCCGCGGCCGACCTGCCCCGGCGACGCCGGACTACCGCCGAGCGTGGCCCGACTTCAGGCTCTGCTCGGCCATCCACTGCCAGACGTGTTGCCCCTTGGCGGTGCGCGGATCGTTGCGGGCGACGTAGATCCACGACCAGTGACCGTCGTAGGTCACCCCGTCGAAGGTGACGTCGGGGTAGGCGGTCAGGAGGGCATTGCCGATGGTCTTCGCCATCTGCAGTCGATCAGCTTCTTCAGCTTGGCGGAGTAACCCATCGCCGGGTCGTTCAGCCAGTAGTCGGTGGCCCGCGGGGCGAGGACGTAGGCGCCGCCGAAGATCCGCTAGGCCTCGCGGGTGCTGAAGCCGAGGGCACCGCGGTTGGCCTGTAGGGCCAGGTCGTCGTCCTGCGCCTTGGCCCAGCCGCCCTTGCCGCCGCCGTGCAGCCAGACGATCAGCGGCCGCTCGCCGCGTCCGGTGGACGGGGTGAACAGCCGGTAGGCCAGACCGCCGGCCCGGCCCGGATGGTAGGCGTCCACCTCGGGGTCGACGACCCGTGCCGCGAACTCGCTCGATCGCCGACACCATAGCCGCCGGGTATCCCCGCGTCCGGAGGTACGCGGAAGTCGCTTCGATACCCGGTCAGGCCGCGCGTGCGGAGGCGATGAAGGCGCGGAGGCGGTCGCGATAACGGTCGGGTGACCCGGGTAGGGGAGCGATCGGTGCGGCCGGCAGCGGCGTCCCGTCGCCGAGCCCGGCGCGCTCCAGGGCGAGCAGAGCAGCACCGATCGCCACCGGTTCGGTCGCGGCGGTGAGGGTGGCGGGCACCCGGGCGAGGGTGGCCCTGATCCGCGGCCACAGCGGAGAGCGGTGCAACGGGTGACCGCTCAGGCTGAGCCCGGTGATCGGGTGGCCGGCCAGACCGGACTGCGCCTCGATCACCCATTGCGCCTGGTAGCCGAGGGCTTCGAGCGCGGCCAGTCCGAGGTGCGCCGGCTGACCACCGACGACCCGGACGCGCGCCCGCGGGTCGGGCGCGGGGCACTGGCGTCCGGCCGGGTAGGGCAGCAGCCAGGCATCACGGGCGAGCAGGTCGTTCTCCACGTCGGCCGGGTCGGTTCCGGCGAGCAGGCGCGACACGTCGCCGTCGGTGTGCCGGTCGGCGAGCCATTGCAGGAAGCCACCAGCGGTCCCGGTGCCGGCCAGCAGCGCCTCCGTGTCGCCGTCGACGGTGCGGACGACGCTCATGCCCTGGGCCCGGACGGCCGGCCGGTCGGGTACGCGGCCGACCAGGTTGAGCATCGCTTCGGCGGTGCCCACCGAATCGGCGACCTGGCCGACGTCGCGGACGCCGGCCGCCCAGGCGGCGACCTGGTGGTCGTGGCCGGCAACGATCACCGGCGTCCCGGTGCGCAGGCCGGTTGCCTCCCACGCCGTGCGGTGCGACCGCGCGGGTGCCTCGCCCGGCAGGCCGACCTGCGGGAGCCGTGCCGGCGTGAGCCCGGCCTCGGCGAGCAGTGCGGCGTCGAAGGTCGTTGCCAGCGGGTGGTTGGTGGGCGGCAGCCGGTAGGCGAGGGTGCGCCCGGCGAGGGTGTGGTCGGTGCGCAGCTCGCCGGTCAGGGCGTGATGGACGGCGTCGGCGACCCCGGCCCAGTGCCGCATGGCGGCGAATGTGTCGGGGTGCCGCGTGCGGAGCCATAACCACACCGCCAGCGATGGCTTGGGACCGGGACGGACCCCGGTCGCTTCGAAGAGGGCGTCGGCGCCGAGCCGGCGCGCGAGCTCCCGGATGTCGGTGTCATCGCGGGCGTCGCGCCAGGACAGCAGCGGGGTGAGCGCGGCAGCGTCCGCGTCGAGGGGGTAGCCCGATTCGGCCATCGAGGCGATCCCGACGGCGTCCACGGGCCCGGCCGCGGTGGCCCCCCGCAAGCCCGCGGAGACGACGCCCAGCAACGCATCCAGGCCGGTCGGCGTCGGGCGGTTCAGCACGACCGTGCCGACGCCGTCCTCGACGCGGACGACCTTGGTGTTGCTGGTTCCGATGTCGATACCCACCGCGGTCATGGCTCCATCGTCGCGGCAACCCTGTGACAGGGCCACTCGTTGCGTGGGCTACTTGGGATTGGTCTGAAATCGACCACAGAGTCGATGCGATCCGAGGGACTCCACGCCGTGGGATGCGCCGGCGGTTGCACACTCTGTGGTCGATCTCAGACAGGCGTCCGGTACACCGGTCATCAGCGACCGCGGAGCGCCTCGGCGACGAGCGCCACGAAGGCCTCGGGATCGTCCTCGATGGCGGTCGCCGCGAAGGGAAGCACGGTCCAGCCGGCGGCGGCCAGTCGCGCGTAGCGCCAGCGGTCGCTGGTGAAGGCGTGGCGGCTCCTGTGGTACTTCCAGCCGTCGATCTCGATCACGAGCCGTTGTTCCAGGAACACCATGTCGACGGTGTAGCTGAACTCGCCCGCCCCGATCCGATGGTTGGCGTACCAGCCGGTGATGCCCGCGTCACGCAGCAACCGGTGTGCCCGGCGCTCGGCGTCCGACCACGGCTCGTCCCGGGAGTCTTCGAGCAGCTGCCATCGCAACCGGTTGTGTGGCCTGTGAGGCATCACCCGGAGAGCCCGGCGGAGAGTAGCCAGGTCGACTGCCTTCCTCCGCAGCCCCTCATCGATCACGGCGCCACCCAGCGTGGGAATGAGGTCGAGGATCGACACGGCCGGGCTGGCGATCCGGAGCCGCGCACGGTCGATCACCAACTCGTCCGGGATGACCCGTCGCTCCCAGACGTACCCGGCGGTCGGCGCCTTGACGCCGTGGCGGAGTGCGGCCGTCACCACGGTGATCGGGCACTCGGGCCACCAGAGCAACCGCGCCGCGGCCGCGCCCGTGATGATGCAGGTGGGTCGGAACTCGGAGGCGGCGAGCACACGCGTCTCCCAGGACGGATCGGGTGCAGCGTAGACGCCGGGCAGGAGTGTGCGCAGTCGGCCCTTGCGTAGGCAGTAGTCGAGATGGGTCTGGATCGAGCGGTGCGCGTTGCGGACCAGGACGCCGCCCTCGGCCTGGAGCAGTTCAGAAATGACCTTCATACCTAGAAGGCGCTTTTCGGAGGCCGTCTTGTGAGCGGCCTGCCGGATTTGTTGCGGCGAGACTCTGGAATCGACCACAGAGTCGACGCGGGTGAGGAGGCTCCACGCCGTGGGACCGGTGGCAGGCAACCCACTCTGCGGTCGATATCAGACTGACGGCGCCAGCCCATCCCCGGCGGCCCGCCGAGCCAGCCCGTGGGCGGGCTCCCTGCCCGGCGGAGGACCGCATTACGGTTGCGCCATGACGCAACGTGTGGACATGTGGTTCGATTCGGTCTGTCCCTGGGCCTGGATGACCTCCCGCTGGCTGCTCGAGGTCGAGAAGGTGCGCGACGTGGAGGTCACCTTCCACGTGATGAGCCTCTCGGTGCTCAACGAGGGCCGCGACCTGCCGGAGGGGTACCAGGAGCTGATGGTCAGGGCGCGTCCGCTGGCCCGGGTCGCGCTGGCCGTCCAGCGGGACCACCCGGAGAAGCTGCGCGACTACTACACCGCCATCGGCACCCTGTTGCATCCCGGCGGCGCGGACATCTCCGATGACACCGTCGTCCGCGCGCTCGCCGAGGCGGGGCTGCCGGAGTCCCTGGTCGAGGCGGGTCATACCGACGCCGACGACGACCAGCTGGTGCGGTCGCATCATGAGGGCATGGACCCGGTGGGCGACGAGGTCGGCACCCCGGTGGTGCACATCAACGGCATGGCCCTGTTCGGCCCGGTCATCTCCCCGGCGCCCAAGGGTGAGCAGGCGGGCGACCTGTTCGACGGGTTCGCCAAGCTGACCGCCTACCCGGGCTTCTTCGAGGCCAAGCGGACCCGCACGGTGGGGCCGATCTTCGACTGACGCCGAAGGGATGGAGCTCGACGGGCGCGGGCAGCCGGTCCCGTCGAGGTCGG
>CALMIQ010000103.1 GCA_937863965.1 uncultured Micropruina sp. | reverse complement strand
AGCGGTTGGTGACTCCCGATATCCGTCACGCGCTCCACGCCCGCGACCGGGGATGTGTCTTTCCCGGCTGTAACCGAGTGGCGGCCGATTGTGACGCCCACCACATCCAACCCTGGCAACGAGGCGGCACGACCAGCCTGGCGAATCTGGTGTTGTTGTGTCCGCATCACCACAATTTGTGCGAACCCGGCGACCGGCCGGAAGATCGCCGCTGGCAGGTCCGGATCGGTCCCGACGGTATCCCCGAGATCATCCCACCCCGATTCTTCGACCGACACCGACAACCCCGACGACACCAACGATTCAAAACACCCGACGGCTGACTGGAGATGCGGCTGTCGTGATGGTTTCGAACGGGCGGATTAGTTGCTGTGGCCGCCGGAAAGCGCGGTGCGACCATGCAGTCCGGCCAACGCGGGGAGCGCCGATCGCCACCCAGAGATCCCGGGGCAAGCCCGGGATGACGAACAGGCGCCGGAATGATGCGCCCTGAACTGGTCCAGAGTTCGTGGCGCCGAAGATCCCGGGGCAAGCCTGGGATGACGAACAGGCGCCGGAATGATGCGCCCTGAACTGGTCCAGAGTTCGTGGCGCCGAAGATCCCGGGGCAAGCCTGGGATGACGAACAGGCGCCGGAATGACGCGCCCCGAACCGGCCCAGAGTTCGTGCCGCCAGAGATCCGGCAAGCCTGGGGTGACGAACCGTCCGAGTCGTCCAGATGGACGCCAAGCTCGACCACCCCCGGAGTTCGCGTCGCAGGTACCGGACGGCCAGCCTGCGGTCCGGGATCGCCCGGCAAGTCTGGGTGACGAGATATGGTCCGGAATCCCCGGCGAGCGCGGGTGACGGGGGGCCCAGGGGTCACCGGTCAAAGCCCGGATACGGGAGTCGGGGGACGGCGTTGTCCTGGGAAGACGGGGCAAGCCCGGACGACGCGGCGATCCGGTCGGTTGAGCTCGTCGAAACCAACCCGTACGGAGAGCGACCCTCGGTCTCGACGAGCTCAACCGGCGGATCGACTCAGGCGGTGCCGAACGGGTTGTCGATCACATAGCGCCAGCCGCGCTCCTCGTCGTAGCTGGCGACGTCCGCGGTCGAGCCCGCCAGGGCGATCTCCGAGCCGTCGGGTGCCGTGCCGTTGATCGTCCAGTCGGCGATGGCGAGACCCGTGCCGCCGCTGGAGAAGACGTGCCGAACGGTCATCTTGATCGGCAGGTTCAGGCCGAGGAACTGTTCGAGCGCACCGCGCACGGCGGCCTCGCCCTGAACGGGCTGACCCGGCGCGGGAACGAACACCACGTCGTCGGTGTTGAGCGCCATCAGGCCGTCGAGGTCGCGCGCGTTGAAGCGGTCGGCGAAGGCCAGGTTGAGCTGATCGAGGGACGTGACGGGGTTGGCCATGAAGGCATCCTTTCGAGAGTGGGCCGGCACTCCGCCGGCCTCTACTGAGAAGGACGCCCTGTCGCCCGAGGTGTGACATCGAGTCGTCGACGGGAGCATCCGGGAGGTCTTCGCGACCCGTACGACGGCTCGGCGACCCGGGCGACCGGGCTCACCCCGCCGGCGTCACCGCCCGGCGTCCTGAACCGGCTGTCGCAGAATGGTCCGCAGCTTCTCGGGTGCGGTCCGACGCGGATCGCTGAGATAGATCTCGTGATGCTTGCCGGCCATCCGAAAGCCGTTGTCGGGAATGAACCGGTGATGCATCCTGTCCAGCACCTCGGCCTCGGCGTCGAACGGCCCGAGGTGGAGGGTCTGCACGCAGCGTCCCTCGGACAGCGACGCCTGGCGGACGTCGTCCAGGCGGCGCGGCCCGCTCTTGGTCCGCGTCCGCTCGACCGCCGCGTCGAACATCGGCCGGTCGATCCAGTCCGGGGTGAGGATCATCATCGTCCAGTCCCATCGCGACTTGTCCCGCATGACCGTGAAGGCGTCCATGTCGTCGGCCCACCACAGGCCCTCCAGCGGCATGACGACGTAGTCGCGGCCCAACTCTCGCCTGCTGGCGAATTTGAGGGCATAGGCGATCGGGTAGAGCGCATTCAGCGCCTCGGCGTAGCTCGGTGAGGTGTTCGGATCACCGTGGCCGTCGATCATCAAGTACTGCAGGTCAGGTATGTCGACGACCCGGAACTGGCCCCGCCTCGCCTGATAGGCGTCCAGGCTCTTCTTGAGGTCGACCTTGTCAGCCATGCGTCCCAGCCTCCCACTCCGATACGGCCGATCCGCCAGGTTCGGCGATCTCGTCAGGGCATCACGAAGGGATGACCGAGTGCCTGCGTGAGAGCGACGAAGATGCGGGTCGCCGGGGAGGAGCAGGCCAGTTCCTTCGAGTTGTCCGGCAGAGTCGGCGTGTCCGCCGGGCAGTCGCCGGACGCGATGTCGCTGTTGGTCTGCACCACGACGGTGGTGTCGGTGGTCGTGTCGTAGTACAGCGCCGTGTTGTATCCGGGCAGCTCGCCGGTGTGCCCGACCCAACCGTCGACGCAGCCCATGCCGATCCCGTAGCCGGCCGCGCCCGGGAAGGAGGAGAGCCGCTCGGCCTGGCCCTTCGCCGCGAGCAGACCCTGGCCGGTGCCGAGCGCGCGCCCGTAGACCAGCAGGTCGTCGACCGTCGAGATGAGCTGGCCTGCCGTCCACGCCCAGGCCGGGTTCCAGTGTGTCGCGTTGCTCGGGGCGTCCGGCGTGGCGAAGTCGCCCTGCAGGGTGAACCCCTGCGCGTACGGCGCGGGGAGCTCGGTGGAGTCGCCCGGCCAGATCGTCTGGGTCAGGCGGAGCGGCTTCAGGATCTGCTCGTCCAGCGCCTTCTCGACCGGTTGCCGGGTCACCTTCTCGATGACCAGGCCGAGCAGGATCGTGTTGGTGTTCGAGTAGTCGAACTGGGCGCCCGGCTCGAACAACGGCGACTCGGCCAGGCCGGCCGCCAGCAGCTCCGCGGGCGTGAACACGGTCTCGGGCTTGGCGAAGTAGCGCTTGGTAAAGCTCTCGCTGCGGGTGTAGCTGGCCACGCCACTGGTCATGTTCGCCAGCTGGCGCAGGGTGATCCGGTCGCCGTTGGGGACGCCGTCGACGTACTCGCCGATCGGGTCGTCGATGGAGAGCAGCTGCCGTTCGGCGAGTTGCATGATCAGCGTGCCGGTGAAGGTCTTGGTGATGGAGCCGATGCGGGTGTGGACGCCCGCCTTCATCGGGGTCTTCCGGTCCGGATCGGCCAGCCCGTAGCTCTTCGTCCAGGTGCCCTCCCGGGTGCGGACGGCGACCACCGCACCCGGTGCCGCGGCCTGCTCGAAACCGGTGTGGGCGGCCGCCTCGAGCGCCGCCACCAGGGTCGCCGGAAGGGTGCCCGTCGCGGCGTCCGGGGAGGCCGTCCGGGCGATGACCGTGGGAATGTCCGTCACGCACGCCGCCGCGGCCGTCATGCCGGCGGACGGCGTCGTGCCGCCGGTGGGCGGCTCGTAGCCCGAGCAGCCGGACGCGGCGAGGAGTGCGACGGTCAGGGCCGCAGCGGCGACCGATCGACAAAGGGAGGATGCGCTGCGCGGACGGCTCACTGGGGCCACGATCGTTCCGTTCTCCGGGGGTGACCGCATGGTAGAGCAGCCGGGCAGGACGCGACACGGGTCACGATGAAGAAAGGAACTCGCAGACCCGGCCGTCGAGCGCGGGGGGATCGCGCCAGGCCGCGTGCCCCGACGAGTGCTCGTGCGAGAGAGTGATGCCATGAGCGCTGGCCTGTCGGACGCATCGTGGAGCACGCTGCGGGTCTTCGTCGCGGTGTATCGCGCGGGATCGATCACTGCCGCGGCAGCCGATCTGGGTATGGCGCAGGCGTCGGTGTCGGCGCAGATCGCGACGCTGGAGAAGCGCCTCGGCTACCAGCTCTTTCAACGCGTCCGGACGGGCGTCATCGCCACGGATCGGGGCCGCGACCTGGCGGCGCTACTCGCGGGGCCGGTCGACGCGCTGGCCGCAGTCACCGGCGCGGCCTCCGGCGGTGATCACCCGGGGGAGCGGTCGATGGTGATCGGTGGCCCGGCCGAGTTCCTGTCCGAGGTCGTCCTGCCCGGCCTGGTGACCGAGCTGCCCGTGGGCGTCCGGCTCGACGCGCGCTTCGGGCTCGCCGACCCGCTCATCGAAGCGCTGGAGACCGGGCAGCTGGACGTCCTGGTGAGTTCCGTCCAGCCTCGTCGCCGGGGTCTGAGGTTCGCGCCGGTCTACGACGAGCACTTCGTCGTCGTGGCGCATCCCCGCTGGGCCGACCAGGCTCGGCACGACATCGACAGCGTGCCGGTGCTCGCCTACGACGCCCAGCTGCAGATCATCCGTCGGTACTGGCGCAGCGTGTTCGACCGCCGTCCCACCCGGCTTCGGGCCGTCGCGTTGGTGCCGGATCTGCGGGTCCTGGCCCGTCTCGCCGTGGCGGGTGTCGGGATGACCGTGCTGCCCGAATACCTGGCGCGCTCGTTCCTCGAGCGGGGCGACCTGGTGCGACTGCACGAGCCCGACGTCGCGCCGCTGAACACGCTCTACGTGGCCACGCGCCGCGCCGGGCCGGTACCCGATCCGATCCTCGACGCGATACGCCTCCGCATCGTCGCACTCTGTCGCGCCGCGTGAGCGCAGGCAGCCATCGGATTCCCGATGGCTGCCATCGGGTCGATGGTTACCGCGCCTCCCCGCCGGGTTCGTACCGTGGGGACAGGTTCAACGGAAGGGACCCGATGAGTGACAACGAGCGCATCCTGCTGGTGCTGACCAGCCATTCCGATCTCGGCGGCGTCCGCGCCACCGGCTACTACGTGGGCGAGGCGGCCGAACCGTGGCAGGTGTTCGTCGATGCCGGCTACGCCGTCGACGTCGCCTCGATCGCCGGTGGAGCGCCCCCCGAGGACGGGCGCAACGACGACGACCCGACCCAGCGGGCGTTCCTCACCGATCCGCACATCGCCGGGCAGCTCGCCGATACCCGCGCGCTCGCCGAGGTGAACGCCGATGACTACGACGCGGTGTTCTTCGTCGGCGGCCACGGCGCGATGTGGGACTTCCCCACGGCGCCGGCGGTCACGGCGGTCGGACGCGAGGTCTACGAGTCCGGCGGCATCGTCGCCGCGGTCTGTCACGGGCCGGCCGCCCTGGTGGGAATCACGCTCTCGGACGGCGCACCGCTCGTCGCCGGGAAGCGGGTGGCCGGCTTCACCAACGACGAGGAGGCCGCGGTCGGGCTGACCGGGGTGGTGCCGTTCCTGCTGGCGGACGCGCTCACCGCGCGGGGAGCGACCCATCTGCCGGGACCGGACTTCACCGAGAACGTCGTGACCGACCAGCGCGTCGTCACCGGGCAGAATCCCCAGTCGGCCGCCGGCGTCGCCCGCGCCGTCGTGGCGGCGCTCGCCGAACGGTAGCCAGATCCCGCGGCCCCACGGTGCGGTAGCGGCGCGGCGTGGCCGGCCGTCTGGCGTCGGTTCGCCCGGCGATCCCGATTTGACTCCCAAATCGGAGCCGTTCTACGGTGTAGAGGAAATTTCTACAACGTAGAGGAGTGGTCGACTTGACCAGCCAGACCATCAATGCGCCCGGCCAGGAGTCCTCGGACGGCAGCCGTCCGATCGCCCCGGTCGCGGCCCGGTACGACCGCCCGGTGCTGTTCTACGTGCTGGCGACGGCCATTCCGTGGGCGTTCTGGTTCGCCGCCGCCTACCTGAGCCACCTGCCCGAACAGACTCCCGCGGTCCAGGTCTCGACGGCGGTCCTCGGTCTCGCCGGCCTGGTCGCGCCCGTGTTCGTCGTGGTCGGCCTGGTGTGGAACCGGCCCGAGTTGCGGGCCGACATCCTTCAGCGGCTGGTATGGCCGAGGGGGGTGCGCTGGGGGTTCGTCGCCGGCGCGCTGATGCTGCTGCTGGCCAGCCTGCTCGCGGCGCAGGCCCTCTCCCTGCTGTTCGGCTACAGCCCCGACCAGTTCCTGCTGCGCGGCGGGTTCACCTTCTCGGCGGGCCTGCTGCCGGTGTGGGTGACCCTGCTCGGCGCCGCGCTGTTCGAAGAGGTGGCGTGGCACAGCTACGGCACCGATGCCCTGGTCACCCGCATGCGGGTGTTCACCGCCTCGATGCTGTTCACCGTGATCTGGGCGCTGTGGCACCTGCCGCTGGCCTTCATCGACGGCTACTACCACAGCGAGGTCGTCGAGACCGGGTGGCTGCACACGCTCAACTTCCCGCTGTCGATGATCGCCTTCGTGCTGATCATGAACTGGCTGTACTTCCGCACCGGCCGGAGCATCCTGATCACCGTGATCTTCCATGCCACCGCGAACGTGGTCAACGAGATCTTCATGACGCACGAGGACACCAAGATCATCCAGACGGCGCTGCTGCTGATCGTGGCCGCGATCGTCGTCGTCCGAGACCGCGACCTGTTCTTCGGACGCCCATCGAACCTGCAGCGGGTGTGACACATTGTGACCATGACCGCCGGAACGACCCATCGCGTTCCGCTGACCCGCGAGCACATCGTGGAGGCGGCGCTCGCCATCGTCGACACCGACGGCGCCGAGAGTCTCACGATGCGCAAGCTCGGCCAGCGGCTCGGGGTCGATCCGATGGCGGTCTACCATCACCTGCCGAACAAGGCCGCGGTGCTCGACGGCATCGTCGACCACCTCTGGGACGGGGTGCGGCTCGGGTCGGCGACGCCGGGGGAGACCTGGCAGGCGGTCCTGGTCGAGGTGTTCACCGCCTTCCGTATCCGGCTGCTGCAGCACCCGCGCGCGGTGGCGATCATCGGGACGCGTCCCTCGGTCACCCCGGCGATGTTCCGGCTGGTCGAGGCGATCCTGCAGCGGCTCGAGGCGGCCGGACTCAGCGGCAGCGACGCGATGCAGCTCATCGACTGCCTGTCCGGATTCACCATCGGCAAGGTGTTGGCCGAGACCAGTGACGTGACCGGCGGCCACGCCGAGCACGTCGGGGCCGCGCTGGCGTCCCTCACTCCGCAGACCCATCCCACACTGCTGCGGGCGCTGGCCGGGGGGTACGGCTTCGCTCCCGAGGATGAGTTCCACAAGGGGCTGCGGGCCCTGATCGAGGGTTGGCCGGCCGCCCGGGCGGGTGGCTGACGGCCCGCCCATCGAGCGAGTTGCCATCGCCACCTCAGTAGGGTGAGTGGATGGCTGTCAGGATGGACAACGTCGGTATCGTCGTCGAGGACCTTGCGGCGGCGGTCCAGTTCTTCCGCGAGCTCGGCCTCGAGCTCGAGGGAACCGGCATGGTCGAGGGCGAGTGGGCAGGGCGGGTCACCGGGCTCGGCGACCAGAGCGTCGAGATCGCCATGATGCGCACGCCGGACGGCCACGGTCGGCTCGAGCTCTCACGCTTTCTGGCCCCGCCGGTGGTCGCAGATCATCGGCGCGCGCCAGTGAACGCTCTGGGCTACCTGCGCGTCATGTTCGCCGTGGACGATCTCGACGAGACACTCGCCCGCCTCCTCCCGCACGGTGCCCAGCTCGTCAGCGATGAGGTGGTCCGGTACGAGGACGTGTACCGGCTCTGCTACGTCCGCGGACCCGAGGGCATTCTTCTCGGGCTCGCCGAAGAACTCCGATGAGCCCGCGTCCACCCGTCATGTGAGGGCGGCCGCCACTCACATCGAGTTGGAAACCCGGCCGTAGGTCGTCCGGAATCCGACGTAGCGTCGTGCTCATGAACATCACGCACACGCTCGTGGTCCTGGACGCCGCGAACATCGATGAAGTCAGCACCTTCTGGGCCGGCGTGCTCGGCGGTCAGGTGGAGGCCGACGACGACTGGCACACCGTCAACGTCGATGGCACCGCACGGCTCGCCGTCCAGCTGGCTCCGAACCACGTGCGGCCCGACTGGCCGGACGGCGAACCGCAGCAGATCCACCTCGATCTCCAGGTCACCGACGTGGCCGCGGCGCACGAGGAGGTCACCGGCCTGGGCGCGCGGCCGCTCGGCGGCGTCAAGGACCTCACCGTGCCTGAAGGGTTCCAGGTCTACGCAGATCCCGCCGGACACCCGTTCTGCCTCTGCTGGGGCTGAGCCCCACGCACTCGCCCGGATCTGGGTCGGGCGAAGAGCGAGGGCCCGGTCCGAACTCCCGCCAGCCAACAATCCGACCCAGGGTCAAGCGAGGTCGTGACGGGGGACGGAGGGGGCGTCTTGGCGGGCAGTCAGCAGTCCTTGGCTTCGCGGACGTCCGTTCCGTGCTCGGCGAACGCCTTGAAGTCCTGCATGAGCTGTCGTGACTGCTTGATGAAGGCACCGCGTAGGGAAAGGAACCACCAATCGCATCAGGCCGGTGAACCGGTACTCGTTCTCGCTCACCCAGAGCGTGCTCTCGGGACCGGCTTCAGTCAGCTGCTCGCGCGTGGCGCTCCACATGCCGTCCGCGACGATCTCACGCTCGAAATGGATGACGCGGTCTGACGAGATGCCGTGCAGGTTCGCCGGTTCCCGGCGCGTGATGGTCTCGGTGCACTCCATGGTTCGCTTCCCCGACCGGAACACGACCCTCGACTCGGTACCGACCTGCCCGTCTACGCCGCGTACCGGCTCGTGCACCGCCAAGCCTCGTAGCCACGTCGGTCGGTGTGCAGGGTCTTCGAGTAGTTGAACGACCCTCGCCCGTGGCAGCGCGATCTCGATCGAGATGGTGTATTCATGGTGGAGTTCTCCAGGTTCCTCAGTCGACGGCTATGCGGGCATTGGTCATTGCCGGTCGGCGTCGATCTCGCGGACATGGATGCGTACGAGGTCTTCGATCAGTTCGCTGGGAAGCGGGTTCTCCAGCGTGAACTGGATCGCGTGCTCGGTGGTCTTGTAGTCCGACAGCCGATCCTTCAGTTCCTCGATGGCCCACGAGGAGGGGTAGAAACTCATGTGTTTTTTGGATGCGGTGAAATAGACCAGCGCGCGGTCGGAGTACTTCAGGGTGGGCATGCGGTAGCTCATGGCTTCTTCGACACTCGGCACGAGCCGGGTCACGAGCGCACGAATCCGTTCGAGCTCCGGTCGGAACGCAGGATCGATCCCGGCAAGATAATCGTCGATGCTCGTCGCCTTTTCACCCATCGCTCTGGTCCTCGCTCCTGCTGCCCAGGTAGAACGCTGCTGTCCTCAGTGCTCGCGTCTCCGCGTCGCCCGCGGGCGTTCCGGCTTCCCGGTCTACCCAGCCCCAAGCGTTGGCGGCCCGGCGGGTCAGGTCCTGACCCTCGGGCGTGCTCGCGAACTCCTCCATGTCATCAGGGGCGCATCGAGCGTCGCCGGCGAGATACAGCGACAGAGCCCGCAGTGCTTCTTCCCACCCCACGCCCGCTGCTGCCGGACCGTAGGTCTCCCAATGATCACCGGGCGGAACATGGTGGGTCACGCGGAACACGGTCCGTTCTTTCGCCGCCGGGATGAGGTCGACATCGACGCGGCTGACATCCCCCTGGTACTCCCAGGTGATCGCCAGGTTTCGGCCTGGCTCGCATCGAAGGATGTCACCCTCCGTGCCGCTCGTTGTGAGCGTGTACCTGCCACCAAGCACGAGGTCGCCGCGCACCGGCTCGAACCAGCGCGAGAGTCGCTCGGGACTCGTGCAGGCGTCCCAGAGATCGGCGGCTTCCGTGTCGAATGCGCGCTCCAGAACGACCTGATGCGAGTCGCCGCTGGTCGTGATCCTGCGGATCACCTCGTTGATTTCGCCGGCGATATTCATGTGGTCCCATTTCTTGCTGGTGACTTTGCTCGGCGCACTTCGGCGTCGAGAGCGGATAGGGCGGTGCTCCATAGCCCGCGGAACTGGTCGAGCCACACGTCGATGTCCCGCAGGGCACCGGGATCGAGCGAGTAGAGGCGCCGCGTGCCATCGGGGCGGGAGTGCACGAGGCCCGCCTCTCTCAGCC
>CALMIQ010000102.1 GCA_937863965.1 uncultured Micropruina sp. | reverse complement strand
CGCCCGCCCGGACGGCCACGTCCGAGCAGCAGCTGATCATGCCGTCGCCGCAGCGGGGCGGCATGGGACGCCCGCCGCGCCGGATGCTGGCCCTGATGATCGGGCTGTTCGGCCTGCTGCTGGCGGGCTCACTGGTCTGGGTGGCGATCGGGCAGCTGAACGCCCGCCGGACGCCGGTCGCGTCCCCCAGCGCACGCGCCGCGCAGGTGGTCGCGATCACCTCGGCCGCCGACTTCGACCCGTCCGCGGACGGCGGCAGCAACGCGGAGAACCCGAGGCTGACGTCGCGGGCCATCGACACCGATCCGGATTCGGCATGGCTGACCGAGCGCTACCGCGGGGACGCCAGGCTGGGCCGGCTCAAGCCGGGCGTCGGCCTGGTGCTCGACCTGGGCAGCGTCCGCACCGTCTCGCAGGTGAACGTCGCGGTGATCGGCAACGGCACCGCGGTCGAGTTGCGGGCGCCGGCCAACCCGGACGTCACCTCGGCCCCGATGCGTTCGCAGGCCGACTGGAAGGCCGTCGCCGGCGTGGCCAAGGCGACCGGGACGGCCGTGATGAAGCCGAACGAACCGGTGAAGACCCGCTTCCTGCTGGTCTACCTCACCTCGCTGCCCCCCGAATCGGGCAGCTACTTCCAGGGCGGCATCACCAACATCGAGGTGCGCGGCTGAGGTCGGCCGATCCCTCGATCTCGTCCACCAGCTCGCCGACCCCCTCGGGCGACAGCGTCCGCCAGCTCATCCGGGGCTGCAGCGCCACCACCGGCGCCCTGTTGCACGGGAACAGGCAGCCGGTCTGGGTGACCAGCACGTCGCGGTCGAGCAGCCCCCGGCGGTGCAGTTCGCTCTCCAGCGCGGCACCGGCGGCCTCGGCGCCCTTGGCTGTGCACCGGGGCCCGCGGCACACCAGCACGTGCGTGTGCACCGGGGGCGGATCGGCCCAGGTCGGGTTGGTCAGGGTCTCGTCGTTGGCGCGCAGGATGCGCGCCTCCCCGACCGGGGGGATCGCCCCCGGCAGTGCCCGCAGCACGGTCGTCGCCAGCAGCACCTCGGCCGATGGCCCGGGGTGCCGCCCCAGCCACCAGCGGGCCACCCGCCCCACCCAGGACGCCGGGACGCCGGCCTCGCCCAGGGTCACCGGCACCACCAGGATGCTGCGGTGGCCGGCCGCGGCGAGGGCGTCCAGCTGGGTGACCAGCGCGGGTCCGTCGCCCTGCAGCACAGCAGCCGTGCAACCCAACTCGGCGGACCGGACGGCGAGCGCCGGCCAGTGCTGCGCGTCGGCGAGGGTGAGGGTGACGAACAGGGTCGCGGTCACGATCGGCTCCACAGCACACGCAGCCGATCGGTCCGGGTGACCGCGGCCCGCACCTGGAACACCTCGCCGACCAGTTCCGCGGTGAGGGTCTCGGCGATCGGGCCCGCCGCGTGGACGCGTCCCCGGTCGAGCACCACCACCCGTGCGCAGAAGGCCGCCGCGAGGTCGAGGTCGTGCAGCACCGCGACCGTGCACATTCCCAGCCCGCGGACCCGCTCGAGGAAGTCGATCTGATGCGCCAGGTCGAGGTGGTTGGTGGGTTCGTCCAGCAGCAGCACCTGTGGCCGCTGCGCCAGTGCCCGGGCGAGGTGGACCCGCTGCCGCTCGCCGCCCGAGAGGGTCTGCCAGCGCCGGTCGACCAACGGTTCGACCGCGGCGATGGCCATGGCCTGCTCGACCGCCGCACGATCGGGGTCGCGGGCGCCCGGCCAGCCGCCGGCGTGCGGAATGCGTCCGAGCTCGACCACCTGCCGCACGCTCAGGTCGAGCTCGGTGCTGGGGTGCTGCTCGACCAGCGCGATGCGGCGCGCCCGGCCACGCGGGCTCAGCTCGGTCAGCCGTCGATCGCCCAGCCATACCCGTCCCGACAAGGGCGGGCGCAGGCCCGCGACCAGGTGCAGCAGTGACGTCTTGCCCGATCCGTTGGGTCCGATGATCGCCGTGATCCCGGTCGCCGGGAAGGCGACCGAGATGTCCTGGACGATGAGCCGGCCCGGCACGCCCCAGCTGAGGTTCTCGGCCCGGATCACGACCTGGCCGCCTGTCGCCTCAGCAGGAACACCAGCACCGGGGCGCCGATCACCGCGGTGACCACGCCGACCGGGATCTCGGTGCCGTCGCGCACCGTCCGGGCCACCGTGTCGGCGCCCAGCAGGAGTGCGCCGCCGGCGAGCGCGCTGAGCGGCAGCAGCGTCCGGTGCGACGCTCCGGTGGCGATCCGGATCAGGTGCGGCACGGTCAGGCCGACGAAACCGATCTGGCCGACGAAGGCGACCGCCGTCGCGGTGACCAGCGCCGTGGTGACCAGCAGGGTCCAGCGTGCCCGGGTCACGTCGATGCCGAGCGCCAGCGCCGAGGTCTCGCCGAAGGCGAAGGCGTCCAGGGTGTTCGTCGCGAAGACCAGCAGGATCAGCACCACCGCGGCCGCACCGACCAGGACGGACGCACTCGGCCACCGGACCCCGGCCAGGGAGCCGAAGGTCCAGGCCAGCACGGTGCGCGCCGCGTCCCGCTCCCCGAAGACCATGATCGCCAGCGAGGTGAACGCGGTGGCGAGTTGCCCGACCGCGACGCCGGCGAGGATCGTCCGGCCGGGCGGCAGGGTGCCGGAACGTCCCGTGGCCAGGACCAGCACGACGACCAGGGCGACCAGCGCCCCGGCGAACGCCATTCCGGTGATGGTGAGGTGTTCGGGGACGAACGGCACCGAAACGCCGAAGACGATCGCCGCGACCGCGCCGGTGGAGGCCCCGCCCGAGATCCCGAGCAGGTAGGGGTCGGCGAGTTCGTTGCGGGTGAGGGACTGCAGGATCACGCCGCACAGCGCCAGCGAGGCTCCGACGGCCAGCGCACCCAGCACCCGCGGCAGGCGCAGCTCCCAGACGATCCGGTCGGCGAGTTCGGTGACGTTCTCACCCCGGATCAGGCCCAGGCGCCGCCCGATCACCTCGAGCACGGTGGCCTCGTCCACGTCGGCGGCACCGACACCGATGGCCACGAGGCCGAGCGCCACGATCGCCGCGGTCAGGGTGAGGGCCAGCACCGTCACCCCGACCGCCCGGTGTGACCTCACCTACAGCGTGGCGATCTGGTCCGAGACGGTGGTCGCTCCATCGACCAACCGGACGCCCGGCGTGGACTCGGAGAACGGGATCGTCACGTAGGCCTTCGCCTTGACCGCCTTCAGCTTGCGGAGCACCGGGTCGCCCTCGAGATGGGCGATCTTGGCCTTCGCGGTCGACCAGGAGGCGTCCGCGAGCACGATCACGTCGGGATCGGCCTGGATCGCCTTCTCCCACGACACGGTCGCCCAGTTGCCCTCGACGTCGGCGAAGATGTTGGTCGCGCCGACCGTTTCCAGGACGATCTGCGGACCGCCGCCGCCCGCCCCGGCGAACAGTTCCTTGTCGCCGGAGTCGTACCACAGCACGCTCTTGCCCTTGCCGGCAGCCTTCGTCCGGAGACCGGCCAGGGCGTCCTTCTGCTGGCTGATGAGGGCGTCGGCACGCTCGGGTGCGCCGAAGATCTTCGCCACCTCGCTGACCTCGCCCCAGGCGGCGTTCATGGTGCTGGGGGCCTTCTCGACTCCCTTGGGGCAGCCGAACGGGCTCAGGTAGGTGGCGATCTTCTCGCCCCCGAGCTCGGACCGGCTGCCCACGCCCTGATCGGTGAAAGCGGACGAGTAGGACGCGTACGCGAAGTCCGGCTCGGCGGCCAGGAACGCCTCCTTCGCCGGGTACTTCTCGGCGAGCACCTTGACCTGGTCGTAGCCGGCCTTCCAGCGCTCGGGGATCTGGTCGTCGAGGTAGGCGGTGCCGGCCATCCGGTCCTGCAGGCCGA
>CALMIQ010000101.1 GCA_937863965.1 uncultured Micropruina sp. | reverse complement strand
ACAACTATTAACCTCAAGCGTACCCACGCGGGGTGTTCCAGAGTCCGGACGAGCACCTGGTCGTCGTTCCGCGCTCGGGGTTTCCCGGCGATCCCGCCTACGAGCTCATGTTCCGGATCGTGTCCCTGCCCGACCTCGTGGAGGCAGCCGTGTCGACCGGCGATGCCGCGCTGGCCCGGGAGCAGCTCGGGCTGATGACCGAGGCGACCAAGGGATGGCGCACCACGGTGATCGAGGGAGCGCTCGGACTCGCGAAGGTCATCCTGGCCGACGAGTCGGCGCTCGATGGTACTCGCCGCAACGGGGCCGGCTCCCATGTCCGAGCGAGGGAGCGCGGCTACTCGCTGAGGAATCGGGGCAGCGTCGCCAACTGGGCGAGCGCGAGCACGATGGCGGTGACCAGGTAGATGACGCCGATCACGTCGGCACCGAAGGCCATCACGAGTCCCACGGGCAGGATGGCGATCCACATCGCCCACCAGGCCCAGCCCTCGAGCCGGCGGTAGGGGATCAGCAGCACGACGAGCGCGAACAGGTTCAGCACGGCGAACAGCTCGAACATCTGCGACTCGTCGGTGGATTCCGCGATGAGCCAGACGCCGGCCCCATGGTTCACGGCGAAGAGGGCGAACAGCACCAGGAGTGTCCACCAGCCGATCCGGAACAGCATCCGGATCGAGCGGGCTGGTGCGGCGGAGGACTCGGACATGTTTCCCCTACGGCGCGGCCGCTGGGCATCGCCGGCGACCGACGGACGGCGTGTCCGCATCTTCTCGCCGCGCGGGCGCGGGCGCAATGGTCCCGCGGCGCACGTCCGGAAACCACCAGGAGTGCCGGCAGGGCCGCTCAGGGCCGACTCGTGCCCGCCATTAGGGTGTCCAGGGTGAGCCCCGAGCCCCTCGACTACCTGGCCGTGAACCGTGCCAACTGGGACAGCCGGGCCCCGTTGCACGCCAAGGGATACGACATCGACCGACTGCTGGCCGATCCGTCTGCACTGTCCCGTGTGGTGGAGTTCGATCGTCCCCGGCTGGGTGAGCTGTCCGGCCTGGACGTCGTGCACCTGCAGTGCCACATCGGGACCGACACGCTCGGTCTCGCGCGGCTGGGCGGCCGGGCGGTCGGCGTCGACCTGTCGCCGGCGTCCCTGGCGGAGGCTCGTGCCCTGGCGGAACGCGCCGGAACCCCGATCGAATACGTGGAGGCGGACGTCTACTCGGCACCGGACGCCCTGGGCGGACGCCGGTTCGACCTCGTCTACACCGGGATCGGTGCCCTCTGCTGGCTGCCGAGCATCGAGCGGTGGGCGCGGACCGTCGCCACCCTGCTCCGGCCGGGTGGGCGGCTGTTCATCCGTGACGGGCATCCCGTCCTGAACTCGCTGCTGGGCATGGTGGTGGGCGAGGAGCATCCCGACCGTGCCCAGCAGCCGTGGGTGTCCGGGCCGGGACAGGCGACCCCGGCGCTGGAGTTGCCCTACTTCGAGCAGCCGGTGCCGATCGTGTGGACGGAAGAGGCCACCTACGCCAGCGACGAGCCGGTCGGCTCGCCCCTGCAGTGGGAGTGGAACCGCGGGATCGGCGAGATCGTGACCGCGGTGCTGGCGTCCGGGCTGGAACTCACCGGACTGGTCGAGCACGACAGCCTCCCGTGGGACGCCCTGCCCGGCCTGATGGTCATGGACGAGGCCACCGGGGAGTACCGGTTGCGCGACCGACCCGAGCGACTCCCGGCCACCTTCACGCTGACGGCGATCAAGCGCTGATCGTCTTTGGGTCGAGCCTGTCGAGACCCGGCGGGAGCGCGGGGATCGGTTTCGACAGGCTCAGCCGGCGGTGGTGCGACCCTCGGTCCGTCCTAGGGGTTCGACGGGCCGACCACCCTGGAGGGCCGATCAGGGCAGCGGGACCAGGTAGGAGTCGACCCGGGCGATCAGGTCGCCGCGGAAGGTGAAGATGTCGTTGTAGGCGAACCGGAACCGTCCGCTCTCGCGGTGATGCCCGATGCCGACGCCGGTGACGACGATCACGTCGCCGGCATCGATGGTTCGGTCGACGCTCAGCTCGGGGCTGCCGACGAATGCCGGGTTTTCGATCTCGTCGTCGAACTCGGCCTTCCCGTGCGTCGTGCGGACGCCCGGGATGTGCCAGACCACGTCATCGGTGAGGCAGCCGAGGATCGCCTCGTGGTCGCTGCTGCGGAAGCCATCCATGTACCGATGGACGAGCAGTTCGTTCGCGGTGGTCATCTGACGCTCCTATCGTGGTCGAGTCCGAGGCCGGGGCCGCCGAGCTGGGAGGTGGCACCACGGATGCCGCAGGCGCGCATCACTGATGCGGTGCCTCCGCATCCGAGGTGTCGCAGCGCTCAGCGTTCGGTGGCCACCCGGGCCACGTGCAACGCCAGGTAGGAGATCTCGTCGGCGGTGAGCGCAGACCCGAGCCGTAGCTCCAGCACGCCCGCGAGCCGGACGGCGACGTCGGAGGCCTCGGGGAATGCTTCGCGGATCGCGTTGCCGACGCTGGTCGGCTGGGATTCGAGCTGTTTGTGATTGTGGATCCGGACGAAGAGGTAGCGCAGGTGGGTGATGAACCGCCCGACGCTCACGCTGCCGGAGCTGAGCGTGATGCCGAACGCCTGCTCGATGACGGTCAGCATCTGTTGGATGACCCCGGTCATCTTGTACGTGTACGACAGGTCTCCGGTCGCGAACCCGGCGTTGACCAGGTGCAATGCCAGCCCGACGGCCTCGGAGTCGGGTAGCTGGACGTCGCTGTGCTCGTTGATCGCCGCGAGCAGCGCCTCGGCGCGCGCGTATTCGTCGGCGTAGAGGTGCTTCACCTCGGCCAGCAGGGGATAGGCGATGTCCATGCCCAGGGCGACCCGGCGGATGGCGAAGCTGACGTGGTCGGCGAGGGCGATGACCAGCGCGGGGTTGCGCCCGACGGCGTCCAGGCCCACCTCGGCGATGGCCTGGCTGACCAGGTGGATGTGCTCGGGTGGAATCCCGGCGAGCAGTTCCGCGAGATGATCGGGGTCGCGGCCGTCCGAGGGGATGAAGACGCGGACCACCCTGGTGGCGTCCACGGTCTGGCCCGGTCGGGCCTGGAAGCCCAGGCCGCGACCGGTCAGGATGACCTCGCGTCCCTTGTCGTCCAGCGCGAGGACGAGGTTGTTGTTGAAGACGCGCAGGATCTCCATGCGTTCACACCAGTGGCCGCCCCCGATCGGGGACGGCCACCGGTGACTCCTTTCAGACCTCGATGTCGATGACCGAGTCGCCCAGGGAGACTTCGCCCGGGGCGGCCGGGGTGACCGACTTCAAGGTAGCCGTGTTGATCACGACGACCATCGTGGTGGTGTCGTACCCGGCCGCCTTCACGGCGTCCAGGTCGACCTTGGCGAGCAGGTCGCCGGCCTCGACGCGCTGGTCCTTCGCGACGTCGAGCTCGAAGCCCTTGCCCTCCAGCTGGACCGTGTCGATGCCGACGTGCACCAGCACCTCGACGCCGTCGTCGGTCTTGATCCCGAAGGCGTGACCGCTCTCGGGGACCGTCATCAGCACGCCGGCCACCGGGGCGACCACATGGCCGTCGGAGGGGACGATGCCGACGCCGTCACCGAGCGCCTTGGACGCGAACACCTTGTCGTTGACCTCGGTGATCGGCACCAGCTTGCCCGCGACCGGGGCCTCGACGGTCCGGGTGGCGACCAGCGTGGCGACACCGCCGCCGGCGGGGGCGGGGGCGGCGGCCGCAGCCGGAGCGGCGGCCAGGGCGAGATCGGCGGCCTCCTGCGCCTTGAGCTCCTCGAACTCGGCCTTCTGCTCCGGGGTGCGGTAGTCGGAGGCGATGACCAGCAGCATCGCGACGACGAAGGCGGCCGCGATCGAGATGGCGTAGATCCACATCGGGTTGAACACCGGGATGGTGAGCAGCGAGGTGAACGCGAAGGCGCCGGTGGTGACGCCCACGGGGTCGCCCGGTGCGGCCGGGGTGAAGATCCAGCTAAGGATGCCGATCGTCACGCCACCGGTCGCACAGCCGATCAGCATCCGCGGGTAGATGCGCTTGTAGCGCAGGTGGATGCCGTAGAGGGACGGCTCGGAGATGCCGCCGAACAGGCCCGCGGCGAGGGCGCCGATGGCCGTCTGACGCACTTCCATGTCCTTGACCCGGCTGGAGATGACCAGCACGCCGGCGGTGGCGCCGAAGCAGGCGAAGTTCCAGGTGCCCATCGGGCCCTGGATGAAGTCGTAGCCCAGGGTGCTGATGTTGGCCAGCATGAGCGCGTTCAGCGGCCAGTGCAGGCCCAGCGGCACCAGGAACGGGTAGATCATCGGGATCAGGACTGCGAACAGCAGCGGCACCGTGGTGTTCAACCAGGCCAAACCGGCACCCAGGCCGTTGCCGATCCAGATGCTGAACGGGCCGATGGCGAAGGCGGTCACCGGAACCATGATCAGCAGGCAGAGGAAGGGCACGAAGACCATCTGCACGTTCTCCGGGAAGATCCGCTGCAGCAGCTTGTGGAGCTGGGCCAGCACCGCGACCATGATCAGCGGCACGAACACCTGGCCGCCGTAGCCGTTCAACTGCATCGGCAGGCCGAAGATCTGCGCCACGCACTGGTCCTGGCCCAGGACCTCGGTGCAAACGGTGTCGGCGGCGCCGTTGAGCGACAGGAAGTCCGGGGTGAACAGCGCGGCCATGACCGCGCCGCCGATCCACGGATCGATCTTGAGCGCCTTGGCCGCGTTGTACGCGACCATGATCGGCAGGAAGTACAGCACCGAGCGCCACATGGTGTCCCAGAACACCCAGGTCGCGCCCGCCGCCTCGAGGCGGTCGACCCCCTGGAACGGGACCAAGCCGAAGGCGTCGAGCACCGCGGCGATCGCGATGATCAGCGACGAGCCGAGCAGCACGCCCAGCAACGGACGGAACGAGTTGGAGAGGTACTCGAAGAACGCGTCGATCCAGGCCACCTTGCCGCGGACCTTGGCCCGCTCGGCCGCCTTGACGTCGGCGTCGCTGGGCGCCGCCTTGGCGCCCGCCATCGACGGCAGATGGGTGATGTCGGCATAGACGGAGGCCACGGCCCCGCCGATGACGACCTGGTAGCGGTCGCCGCTCTGCGGCACGGCGCCCATGACGCCGGGGATGGCTTCGAGCGCCTTCTGGTCGACGACGCCGGCGTCCTTCAATTCGAAGCGAAGCCGGGTCGCACAATGAGTGAGACTTGTGATGTTGCCGGGACCGCCGACCTTCTCGACGATCTGCTCGGCCGTAGTGGACGCCATTGTCGGTTCCTGTCTACTAGCTGGGGGAAACTTGAGCGGACACAAAAAACGACCCGAGTTGCACCGCTAGTGCAGCTCAGGTCTTGCCCCTAGGCGGGTAACAACCCCTTTGGTATGAGCTTTCGCTCATCGAGCACACTAGCACCAGCTTTAGGGGCGTGCAGCAACTTCGTGGCGGAATCTGGCGTGTGTCATCGGCCGCCGTGCTGCCCGCCTCACCGGTCCGGCGGCGGGGGCGGGATCGAGCCGAGACCCGGGACGGCGCCCGGCCAGACCAGCAGCACGCGGCAGGGTGCGTGGTCGATCACGAACCGGGTGTGCCGGCCCAGGCTGTCCGGTCCGAGCCGGCTGCGGTCGCCGTCGCGTCCGATGATCAGGTAGTCGGCGGCGTCGGCGGCGGCCGTGACCACGCGCTCGGGGAACCCCGACTCCAGTCGCACGGTGGCGGCCCGGCCGAGGCGCTGCTCGGCGTCGGCCAGCATGCGCTGGGCCGCCTCCAGGCTGAGCTGGTGCAGTTCGTCGGCGGCGCGCCGGCGGCGACCGCGTCCGATCAGCGAGCCGAAGCCGGGTTCGGCGGCCGCGTGGGGTTCTTCACGGACGTGGATGAGCGTGACCTCCGCCGGCCGCGAACCGGCCAGCTCGAGGGCCGCGTCCACACACGCCGGCCAGGTTCCCTCGGTCACCCAGATCGTGATCCTCATGCCGCACCTCCGATCAGCAGCGAAACCCACAGTGCCAGCACGCCCACGACGATCGCGACGGGGGTGGCCAGCAGGCCCAGCAGGGTGAACTCCTGGATGGGCGTCTCGTGGTCGTGCGCGTGGACGATTCTGCGCCACAGCAGCGTGGCCAGCGACCCGACATAGGTCAGGTTGGGCCCGACGTTGACCCCGATCAGCACGGCCAGCACCGCGCCCGCACCCGACTCGGACGCGAACGGCAACAGCACCAGGACGGCCGGCAGGTTGTTCACCAGGTTGGCCAGCAGCGCGGCCAGGCCCGCCCACAGCAGCAGCGACACCAGGGAGCCGCCGGAGGGGACGATGCGTCCGATGGCGGCGCCCAGGCCGCCCTCAACCACGGCCGTCACCACGATGCCGAGGCAGAGCACGAAGGCCAGGAAACCCAGGTTGATGAAGCCGGGGAGGTCCCTCACGGTGACCTGCTTGACCCGCACCGCCCGCACCAGCATCACCAGCGCCCCGGCCAGGGCCACCCAGGCGGCCTCGATGTGCACCAGGGACGCCGCGACGAAGCCCGCCAGGGTCGCGGCCAGCACGATCGCCGAGAACCGCGGCAGCGGCGGCACCTGCGGTGGTTCGGGGTTGGTGGCCGGTATGGACAACTCGGAGGCGAAGAAGAGGCGGAAGGCCAGGTATTCGACGGCCAGGACCGCCAGCCAGGGCAGCGCCATCAGGCCGGCGAACGAGACGAAGGTGAGGCCGGCGGCCGACATGGCCAGCAGGTTGGTCAGATTCGACACGGGCAGCAGCAGCGACCCGGCGTTGGCCAGGTGGGTGCAGGCGTAGGCGTGGGGTTTCGGCCGCACGCCCATCCGCGACGCCGTGGCGAAGACCACCGGTGTCAGCAGCACGACCGTGGCGTCCAGCGAGAGCACCGCCGTGACACCGGCGGCCAGGGCGAAGACGAAGACCAGCAGCCGGTGCGCGTCGCCACGGCTCCGGGCGGCCATCAGCGCGCCGGCGTAGCGGAACAGTCCGTCGGCGTCGCAGAGTTCGCTGATCACCAGCACGGCGGCCAGGAAGGCCACCACCGGGAACAGGTGCCCGACCTCGGCCCACGCCTGGTCCCAGCCGAGGGCGCCGGTGAGCAGGACGACCAGGGCGGCGGGAACGGCGGCGACCGCCTCGGGCAGTCCGCGGGGCCGGACGACGGCGAAGCCGAGAACCACCACCAGCATCACCACCGCGACGACCTCGCCCACGGCCGATCACC
>CALMIQ010000100.1 GCA_937863965.1 uncultured Micropruina sp. | reverse complement strand
TCACCGATCACGACGGGTTCTACGGCGTGGTCCGGTTCGCCGAGGCCGCCGAACCCACGGCGGTGCAGACCGTCTTCGGGGCGGAACTCTCGTTGGACCTGCCGGCCCCGCAGAACGGCCGGCCCGACCCGGCCGGCGTCCACCTGCTGGTGCTGGCCCGCGGCGAGGAGGGCTATCACCGGCTGGCCACCGCCATCACCGAGGCCCAGCTGGAAGGCGCCGAGAAGGGCCGGCCGCGCTATCACCCGGAGCTGCTCGCGGAGCACGCCGGCGGGCAGTGGGCGATCCTCACCGGCTGCCGCAAGGGCGCCGTCCGCCGAGCCCTGGCCGCCGGCGGCGCCGAGGCGGCCGGCCGGGCGCTGGACGACCTGACGGCGCTGTTCGGGCGGGATGCGGTGACCGTGGAGCTCACCGATCACGGGATGCCGCTGGATTCGACCCATAACGACGTCCTGGCCGGGCTCGCCGCCGAGCGTGGGCTGCCGCTGGTCGCCACCGGCAACGTCCACTACGCCCGGCCGGAGGATCATCTGCTGGCCCAGGCGGTGGCCGCCGTCCGGGCGAACCGCAGCCTCGATCAGCTCGACGGCTACCTGCCGGCCGCGGGCGCCGCGTTCCTGCGTTCCGGTGCCGAGATGCGGGCCAGGTTCGGGCGCTATCCCGGCGCCGTCGAGCGCAGCGTCGCCCTGGCCGACGAGCTCGCCTTCCCGTTGTGGCGGGCGAAGCCGGCGCTGCCTTCTCAGCAGGTGCCGGACGGTCATACCCCGATGAGTTATCTGCGGCAGCTGGTCTGGGACGCGGTGCCGGCGAAGTACCCCGCGCTGAGCCCGGCGGACGCCGAGCGGATCGAGCGCGAACTGGGGGTGATCGAGGCCAAGGACTTCCCGGGTTACTTCCTGATCGTCTGGGACATCGTTGCCGAGGCACAGCGTCGTGGGATCCTCTGCCAGGGTCGCGGGTCGGCGGCGAACAGCGCCGTCTGCTACCTGCTGGGCATCACCGCTGTGGACAGCATCGCCTACGAATTGCCGTTCGAACGGTTCCTGTCGGCGCTGCGCAACGAGGAGCCGGACATCGATGTCGACTTCGACTCCAACCGGCGCGAGGAGATCATCCAGTACGTCTACGACAAGTACGGACGCGACCGCGCCGCCCAGGTCTGCAACGTGATTCAGTACCGGCCCAAGAACGCGGTGCGGGACATGGCCGGTGCCCTCGGCTTCGGACCCGGACAGCAGGACGCCTTCTCGAAGCAGATCGAGCGCTGGGGTCCGCTCGCCGATGCCGACGATCACGACATTCCACCGCAGGTGGTCGAGCTGGCGAACCAATTGCTGAAGACCCCGCGTCACCTCGGCATCCATTCCGGCGGCATGGTGCTCACCGACCGTCCGGTCGGGCAGGTGGTGCCGATCGAGCCCGCCCGGATGGAGAACCGCACGGTGATCCAGTGGGACAAGGACGACACCGCCTGGATGGGGCTGGTGAAATTCGACCTGCTCGGGCTCGGCATGCTCGCGGCGCTGCAGCACTCTTTCGACCTGATCCGCGGTGCGACCGGCGAGGAGTGGAAGCTGGCGACCATTCCGAAGGAGGAGCCGGCCGTCTACGACATGCTCTGCCGGGCCGATTCGATCGGCGTCTTCCAGGTGGAGTCGCGGGCCCAGATGGGTCTGTTGCCGCGGCTGCAGCCCCGGCGGTTCTACGACCTGGTGATCCAGATCGCGCTGATCCGGCCGGGCCCGATCCAGGGCGGCGCGGTGCATCCCTTCGTCCGGCGCAAGCTCGGACGAGAGCCGGTCAGCTACGCCCATCCCAAGCTCGAACCGGCGCTGAAGCGCACCCTGGGGGTGCCGGTGTTCCAGGAGCAGCTGATGCAGATGGCGATGGCGATCGGCGACTGTGACCCCGAGGATGCCGACCTGTTGCGCCGAGCGATGGGCTCCAAGCGCGGGGTGGAGCGGATCGAATCGCTGAAGGCGAAGCTCTTCGCGGGCATGGCCCGCAACGGGCTGACCGGGAAGGCCGCGAAGGGCATCTACCAGCAGATCGAGGCGTTCGCGAACTTCGGCTTCGCCGAGTCGCATTCGCTGTCCTTCGCGCTGCTGGTCTACGCCAGCTCCTGGCTCAAACTGCACTATCCGGGCGCCTTCCTGGCCGGGCTGCTGCGGGCGCAGCCGATGGGCTTCTACTCCTCCGCCACCCTGACCGCGGACGCCGGCCGACACGGGGTGCGCACCCTGCGTCCCTGCCTGGCGCGTTCCGGGGTGGACGCCGGGCTGGAGGCGCAGCCCGCCGATCACGACCCCGCCCGACCCGGCCCCACCGGAATGTCCTCGTGCACGGATCGGCATCAGCCCCCGGTGGGTGAGTTCGACCGCGCTGCGCCGGATG
>CALMIQ010000099.1 GCA_937863965.1 uncultured Micropruina sp. | reverse complement strand
CGCATCAGCTGGAGCCGTGCGGCGGTTGCCATCGCGAAGGGAGCCTTGACCTTTCCCGCGTGCGCGTGCGGCTGCGATGGACTACCTGCGCACCATCGGCGCATCCGGGGAATCAGCCGCGTTCGACGTCCCTGCCGAGGTCCATCGGGCCTTCCGTGAGCAGACCGGGATGACATTCTCCCGCTGGCGTTACGCGGCCCGCATGCGCATCGCCCGCGACCTCCTGGTCGGCGGTGCGAAGCCCAGTGCCATCGCTCGCCGTGTCGGTTACGGCCACCTGCCGACGTTCAGCGCCGCCTTCTCACGCTTTCACGGCGTCTCGCCGCGCGAGTATCAGGAGCGCCAGACGGGGAGCGCGAGCGCCTGAAACCGATGGTCCGACGATGGGGAGTCGGACCCCACGAACGCCCGGCTCGGCGGGGCCGACCGCTTCCCTCGGCCGCGAGAGTGCTTGTAGGTTCGCGGGATGAGAGCGGTTCCCGACGACATCCGCGACTACCAGGAACGACTCGACGCCGAGGCGCGACCGATCTGCGATCTTCTCCTCGCGACGATCGAACGCGAGCTGCCGGACGCCGACCGGAAGGTGTGGCACGGGCATCCGGTCTGGTTCTTCGACGGCAACCCGGTGGTGGGATACCACCGCCTCAAGGCCTCGGTTCGCCTGCTGTTCTGGAGCGGGCAATCGTTCCGTGAGCCGGGGCTGACTCCCGAGGGCAGCTTCCGGGCCGCGGAGGCGCGGTACACGGACCCAGGGCAGGTCGATGGCGAGGTGCTCAGGCGCTTGCTCCTGGAGGCGCGGGAGATCCAGTGGAACTACCGGGACATCCGCAGGAACCGGGGCCTCATGCCGCTCCGCGGAGTGCGGAGTTGAGACGGCAACCCGCCGCCGTTCCGCGCCGTGAGGCCGTCGGGTGGTCCGGCGTGCCCAGCAAGGAGATGATCGGACGATGACGGAACTCGGGACCACAGCAGCCCGCGGCGCGCGCTCCATCGTGCTGCTGCGCGGCGTCAACGTGGGCGGTCACCGCCTGGCCATGTCGCTGCTGCGGTCGGTGCTGGAGGCGGCGGGCTGCACGGAGGTGGTCACCTACATCCAATCGGGCAACGCGGTCGTGACCCCGCCCTCTCCCGAACCGGACGACCTCGCGGCAGCCCTGAGCAAGGCGATCTCGTCCACCGCCGGATACGGCGTCCCGGTCGTGCTGCGAACCAGGGACGAACTGGCCGCCGTCGTGGAGGCCAACCCGTACCCGGGCGCCGAGGGCAAACACCTACACGTCGTCTTCTCGGCCGACGAGCCGTCCACCGCGGTCCTCGATGCCCTCGACCTCCCCTCGTTCCTCCCGGAGGAGTGCGCCCTGGTCGGGCGGGAGCTCTACCTGCACCTGCCGAGCGGCATGGGCCGGGCGTCCCTCCCGACGGCACTGGAGAAGGCCGGTCGCAGGATCGACCCGTCGGCCGTCGGCACGACTCGCAACTGGAACACCGTTCTCAAGCTCCTCGATCTCGCCGATCGCTGAGGGTCCCCGTGTGGTCTCTTGGCCCATCGCCGCGCGCGGCCGATCGCGGCCAGCCGCGCGGCGGCGCGTCCGACCCGGGCACGACCGGCTCCGGAACCGGGGTCGGGCGCAGGCGTCCGCCGGTGGCCGCCAGCCAGCATCCGGCCAGCACGATCGGGAACCCGATGAGCAGCCCCGGCGTGACGGGCTCGGCCAGCAGCACGGTGCCCAGGATCACCGCGACAACCGGGTTCACGTAGGTGAACAGCACAGCGCGGACGGGCCCGACCCGGCGGATCAGCGCGAAGAACGCGACGAATGCCAGGGCCGTGCAGAGCACGCCGAGCAGCACCAGCGATGCCGTCGCGCGCACGGTCGGCGCCTCCGGTGGGGTCAGCAGGGCGGCAGGCAGGTACGCCAGGCCGATGGCGAACAGCGACAGCGTGATCGTGCCGAGGGACGGCACGTGCGAGAGCTTCGCTGCGATCACGAACGGCGCGATCGCGTACAGCAGTGCCGTCAGCAGCACCTCGCCGACGGCGACGAGACCGCCGGCTTCGTGCGGAAAGAGCCCCGGCCCGGCGACCACGACGGCGACGCCGGCGAACCCCATCAGCAGGCCGCCCAGCCGTGACGGGGTGAGGGTCGATCGGTCGCCGCGCAGCAGTGCGATCAGCGTGCCGAACAGCGGCACGGTCGCCACCAGCAGGCCGGTCAGCCCCGAGGGCAGCTGCAGCTCGGCGTGGCTGAGCAGCAGGAACGGCCCGGCCATTTCGATCACGCCGAACAGCAGCACCCACGGCCACAACCGCCAGGCCTGCTTCAGCGCGCCGGCGCGAAGGGCGAACGGCAGCAGCACCAGTCCGCCGATGAGGGTGCGCCCGGCGACCACCGCGACGGGAGAGTACGACTCCAGGGCCTCCTTGATGAACAGGTAGGGCATCCCCCAGACGACAGCCATGACGGCGAACAGGATCCACCCGGTGCGGGTGAAGCCACCGTATGGCGTCACGGACGCCTCCTTCCGAATGCGTGCAGAGGCACCCTACGCCGTCTGTCGGCCGGGGCTGAACGTCCGGAGACTAGCGCAGATGCCGGGCGAAGAACCCGGCCGCGTCCTCCCCGGCGTAAGCCGGGACGCCGGTGTGCCCGCCCATGTTGGCGTGCAGACTCTTCTCCGCCGAACCGAGAGCGTCGAAGAGGTCCAGGGCCGCCTGCCGGTCGTTCCACTCGTCGTCCCATTGCAGCAGGACGTGGACCGGAATGGTGACGCGGCGGGCCTCCTCCAGAATGGCGCCGGGCACGAAGCTGCCGGCGTACAGCCCGGCGGCCACGATGCGCGGCTCCACCGTCGCCAGCCGGACGCCGATGGAGATGATTCCTCCGGAGTATCCGACCGGGCCGCCGATCTCGGGCAGTGAGAGCAGCGCGTCGAGGGCGGCCCGCCACTCCGGGACCGCAGCTTCGACCAGCGGCAGGACGAGCCGGTCGACGATGTCGGCACCGACCGGTTCACCGGTCCGCACCGCTCGGTGTAGGTCGGCGCGGGCCTCTTCGGCGGCGGCGAGCCTGGGACGGTCACCGCCGCCGGGGAGTTCGATGGTCGCGGCGGCGAAGCCGTCCGCCGCGGCCCGCCGGGCTCGGGCGGTCAGCCGTGGGTACATCGGTCGCAGCCCGCCGGGATGCCCGAGCAGGATCAGCGGGACGGGTTCCGAGGCGGACGCGGGCGTCCACAGGATGCCCGGGATCTCACCGACGGCGAAGTCGCGTTCGACGACACCGTCGCCCCGGCGCGGTTCAGAAGTGAAGTGCATGGTCGTGCCTTTCGGGAGTGCGCTTCGGACGGCGCTCCCGGACGACCTATCGCCCGACCGTGACTCCGGAGGGGAGCACCCACGTCGATTCGTTCATGGGTATCACCTCCTCGTTCTGCTGCACGGACGCCGGCAGCCTAGCACTCGTCTCCGACGGTCGGGTTTCGGGCGGTAGGCACGGAGAAGGGGCGACACGGTGATGTGTCGCCCCTTGTCGGTGGAGTGAGTCCGGCGGAGTTCGCAGCGCCGTGGCAGCGGGATCGCTACCGGGGCGCCGCGGCCGTCACCGGCCGATCGGCTTGGCGGACACCCGCACGAGCGCGACCAGCGCGCCGGCCAGGACGGCCACACCGATGCTGCCCGCGACCATCGCGAGCGCGGACTGCGTGGCGATGCCGGCGACGAGGATCATCGCGGCCACGGCAACCAGGATGCCCACGGCGGCGCGGACGGCCACGGCGGTGCCGTGGTCGGCGAGCACCGCGGCGCGGAGGTCGGCGAGGCCGTGGCTGCGCGACGTGGTTGCGACATCGGACGGACGGGTGTTGATCTGCTGGGCAGACACGGGTCTGTGTTCTTTCTTTCTATGTAGATGTGCGCCCTCGGATGGGGCATTCCTCATATTAGTACGGACAACTATTAACCTCAAGCGTACCCACGCGGGGTGTTCCAGAGTCCGGACGAGCA
>CALMIQ010000098.1 GCA_937863965.1 uncultured Micropruina sp. | reverse complement strand
CCGCGCCCGCCGTCCGGTGGAGTCGTAGCGGCGTCCGGAGGGTTGTGAACGGGACGTCATTGATCTAACTTAGACTCTAATCAATATCCGTCGGATCAACTCAATCGGCGTGTCGCACGCAACGGGACGAGGAGTTGCCCGGCGACGTGCCGACGCTCGCCTGGCGGACGGATGAAGGAGGTATCCCGATGACCATGCAGATCACCGGTCAGCGCACTGCCCCGCCACGCCACCCGGTCGCGGTGAACGGCACCACGCTCGCCGTCACCCGGATCGGGAGCGGGCCTCCGGTCCTGATCATCCACGGGGGCGGCGAGGACGCCGGCATGCTGATCCCACAGGCCGCGGCGTTGGCGTCCGCCGGATTCGAGGCCATCGTCTACGACCGGCGCGGGACGGGTGCGTCGGGCCGCGAGGACTGGCCGGGTCGCGGAGCCGGACAGCACGCTGCGGACGCGGCCGCCCTGGTCGAGGCGCTCTGCCTCGAGGACGTCACCGTGGTGGGGGTCAGTTCCGGCGGGGTGATCGCTCTCGCCGTCGCCGCGAACCACCCCGGGCGCGTTGCCCGTGTCATCGCCTGGGAGCCGCCGGCGGCCGGCGTCATTCCCGGTGGTGCCGAGCTGACCGCCCAATTGATGGCCCCCATCGATGCGCATCTGGCCGCTCATCCCGGCGACTTCGTCGGCGCCCAGGCGCTCCTGCTGGAGATGGTGCTCGGCTTCCCGGTGTCCGTCGACGATCCCGCGCTCGTGCTCGCCCGTGCCAATGCCGAGCCGATGATCCGCGACGAGCCGGCGATCACCCTGGCGGTGTTCACCGCGGAGCAGCTCGACGGACGCGAGATCACCCTCGCGGTCGGATCGTCGCCGAACGAGGTGGTCGCGGGAGCGGTCGCCGTGCTGGCCGAGCTGACCGGACGTCCGCCGGTGCAGGTCGCGGCCGACCACGAGGTGTACCTGAGCGATCCATCGGTGCTCACCGCGATCGTGCTGGCGGTCCAGCCAGGCGTCGAACAGCCGGGCGGCAACCTGTGAAAGAGGTCGTCCGGCAGAGAGTTCGGATCAACTTGCCCGCGCGCTGACCCGACTCCGTCGCCACGACCGCAACACGGCTAGTCGGGGCGTTTCGGCGCCCGGGTAGACTTGGGGTACCTGTTCTGGAGGCGCCGCAAGGGTTACTTGGATGGACCGGTAGAAAAAGAACGGGGCCCATCATGACGGTCACCGAATCCGTGTCCCCTCTGGTGCCCCGCCGCAACCGCTCGGCGGTTCGCGAACAGTTGGCGCAGCGGACACGCAGTTTCACCGAACTGGCCCAGACGGTGCGCAGCCGGGGCCTGAACAACCGGACGCCGGGGTTCTACCTGACCGTCGCCGCCGCGTTGATCGTGGCGCTCGGCGGTGCGTTCACCGGCCTGGTGCTGTTGCGGGATTCCTGGTTCCTGCTGCTGATCGCGGCGGCGTTCGGGATCATCTTCACCCAGTTCGCCTTCCTCGGGCATGAGGCATCGCATCGACAGGTGCTGACATCCGGCCCGGCCAACGACCGGCTCGGACGCGTGCTGTCGACCCTGCTCGTCGGAATCAGCTACGCCTGGTGGATGAATAAGCACACCCGCCATCACGGCAACCCGAACCGGGTCGGCAAGGACCCCGACATCGAGTCCACGATCGTGTCGTTCAGCCCCGAGGACGCGCTCGCCAGCACCGGTCTGCGGCGCTGGATCACCCGCCGTCAGGGCTGGTTGTTCTTTGCGCTGTTGCTGTTCCTCGGCCTGGAACTGCATCTGTCGTCGATCATCGGCCTGTTCGCCCGGCGCCGGATCGAGGGACGCGGCGCCGAGATCGCCATGCTGGCCGGCCGGTTCGCGGTCTACCTCGGGCTGCTGTTCTGGCTGGTACCGGTCGGGCTGGCGTTCGCCTTCCTCGGCGTGCAGTTCGCCGTCTTCGGCCTCTACATGGGCATCACCTTCTCGCCGAACCACATCGGGATGCCGCTGGTACCGAAGGACAAGCGGCTGGACTTCCTGGACAAGCAGGTGCTGACCTCGCGCAATGTCTCCGGCGGCTGGTGGATGACCGTGCTGATGGGCGGCTTGAACTACCAGATCGAGCACCACCTGTTCCCGAGCATGCCCCGGCCGCACCTGTCGACCGCCCGCACGCTGGTCCGGCAACACTGCGACGAGCACGGCGTCCCGTACGCCGAGAACTCGCTGCACGACGCTCTCGCCATCGTGGTCAGGCACATGAACGAGGTCGGCCTGGCCGCGGCCTCGCGCAGCTTTGGCTGCCCGACCGCGGGGGCGCTGGGACGCTGACGTGCACGGTTGAAGTCGACCACAGGTCGACCTCCACGCCACTATGCCGTGCCGCCGTCGAGGTAGCGGCGGTGCTCAGCCCGGACGGGTCACCTCGACCTCGTCGCGCCAGTTCCCCGATGGGCCGGTGACCAGGTCGGCGACGGCGGTGGCAACCACCTCCGCGGGCAGCGCCTCCGCGGGATCGTAGCGGCCTCCGAACGCCTCGCGGACCTGTCGCAGCAGGGGTGTCGCCGTGCCTCCCGGGCTGATCAGTGCGACCCGGAGGCCGTTGCCGCGTTCCTCGGCGCGCAGCGACCCGGCCAACTCGCGCAGTGCCGCCTTGCTGCCGACGTAGGACGACCAGCGGGGAACGTCCCGCATGCCCGGCGCCATCCCGACGAAGACCACCGCGCCCCGGGACGCCCGGAGCGCCGGTAGCAGCGCTGCGGTGAGGCGGGCCGGCCCGACCAGGTTCGCGGCGAGGACGTCGCGCCAGGCGTCCGCGGTCGTGTCGGCGACCGGCAGCACCGGCGCGATGCCGGCGCAGTGCACCAGTGCGTCCAGGCGGTCGAGTCCGCGCAACGGCGCGGGCGCGTCGTCCGGTCCGCCGAGCTCGAAGGCGATCGGGGTCACGCCCGCGCTGGTGAGCCGTTCGAGCCGCTCCGCGTCGCGTCCGAGCGCAAACACCCGGACGCCGCGCGCCCCGAGCGCCGCCACGACGGCGGACCCGATGCCGCCGGTCGCGCCGGTGACCACAGCCGTCCGCCCCATCGCCCGAGGCTACTGGAGAGGTTCTCGTCGGGCCCACGCGTTACCCGCGCAAGCTCGCTTTCAGCCGCGCAGCCTGCCTTCTACCCCGCAGCCTGCCCTCGACCGCGGCGGGTTCCGTCCGCGGCGGCGCCACCGATCTCACCATCGGTGACCGCTGTCACCTCGCGTGACGGATCTCGCGTCATGACACGAGACTCGGCGGCGATCCGGCCACTGGCTCCCCGATGGTGAGATCGGTGGGCAAACCCCAGCGAGGCACACCACCACCCAGCGAGGCACACGCACCCCTGTTGATCACCCAGCGAGGCACACGCACCCCGTGTTGCCGCGCCGGGGGCACAGCGGCCCGGACGCCGCTCACCCGACCGCGGCCGTGCCGACCGGCGTCCAGCCGGTGCAGCTGCTGGGCGCCAGGAACCGCGTGC
>CALMIQ010000097.1 GCA_937863965.1 uncultured Micropruina sp. | reverse complement strand
CTAGGGGCGGGGGACCGGCTCAGAAGAACCAGCCGCGGCGCATCGGGTCCGAGCTGCCGACCTCGAGGTAGTGCTCCGTCGAGAACATCGCCGCGTAGACCTCTTCGGGCATCGACAGCCAGGCCTCGATGTCGGTGACCTGGCTGGCGTGGCAGGCCATCACCGCGCGGCGCAGCGCCACCTGGCCGCTGACATCCACCTGCAGGTTGATCTCGGATTCCGGCGTTCCCAACGGGTTGCCGTCGCTCATCGGCCGGTCCGGGTCGAAGCCGTCGGCCTCGGGCAGCCCGGACGCCAACGCCGCCCGGTACTGCCGGCGCACCTGATCGCGGTTCATGGTCGCCTCGAACAGGCGCGGACGGCGCGGATCGGCCGCCTCCGCCGCCCGGCGGACCACCTGGTGCACCCGGACGTGGTCGGGGTGCCCGTAGTTGCCGTGCCAGTCGTAGCCGACCAGGACGTCCGGCCGCTCGCGCGCGATCAACGCCGCCAGGCGCTCGGCGGCCTCGTCGGGGGGCGCCTGCAGGAAGGCCCGCGGGTCGTCGTTCTGCTCCCACCCGGCCATGCCCGAGTCGTGGTAGCCCAGCCAGTGCACCTGGGCCACCCCGGCCACCTCGGCGGCCCGCAGTGCCTCCGCCATCCGTCGCTCGGCGACCGTCTCGCCCGGCGCCAGATCCGCGGGGATCTCGCCGTGTTCGCCCTGGGTGGCGAACACCACGACCACCCGGTGTCCCTCCTGCGCCGCCCGGATCATCGATCCCGCGGTCAGGGTGCCCTCGTCGTCGGGATGGGCGTGGACGAACATGATCGTGGACATGGCGGCCAGTATGCCGCGATCGCAGGACCCGCGAATGCGGCTCCGGAGGATCGTCCGTGAGTCACCGCCTAGAAGAAGACCAGGTCGCTGATCACGACCGATCCGCCCGCGGCGAAGACCTCGATCGAGCAGGTGTCCAACAGCACCTCGACGTCGACGCTGCGCGGCCGTCCGGGCACCTCCGCCCACTGCCGGGTGCCGAAGCCCTCGTGGAAGTCGGTCCGGCCGACCCCGCGGCGGTCCAGGCTGAGGACGCCGTTGTGGTACTCGAGGGCAACCCCGCGCAGGTTCACCCGGTCGCCGTCGCGCAGCGTCAGCCGCTCCAGGGCGGCGTCCGGCAGTTCCCGGATCGGACGCTGTCGCAGCAGGTACCGATCGCTGAGGCGCACCAGGTCGACCTCGCGCGGGATGGTCATGATGCTGCGCCCACCGGTCAGCGGAATGTCCCGGGCGTAGTCCCAGTTGCTCATCCAGCCGAGCAGGATGCGCCGTCCGTCGGGGGCGTCGGCGAAGGACGTCACCGCGTAGCAGTCTCGGCCGAAGTCGAGCCAGTCGTAGGCCCGCAACAGCGGGTCGTCCAGCCCCAGACCGGGGTCGGTGGAGACCCCGACGACGCTGTCTGGGGTGAACGTGTAGCCGTCGAAGTCACCGACGAAATACTGGCAGCCGCTGCCGCCGGCGACCCCGCCGGGGTTGAGGTTGACCAGCAGCACCCACCGGGTGTCGCCGGTGCCGGCGACCGGCAGTTCGAACAGGTCGGGGCACTCCCAGACGCCGGCGGCGGCGTGCGCCGGGCCGAACGTCGAGGCGTGCGTCCAGTCGATCAGGTTCTCCGAGCGGTAGATCAGCACCTGCCGGTCCTCGGCCTCCACCGCCACCATCACCCAGGTGTCGCCGTGCCGGAACACCTTCGGGTCACGGAAGTCGGACGAGCCCCGGTCGAGCACCGGATTGCCCGGGTACGACGTCCAATGGCTGCCCCCGTCCAGGCTGTAGGCGAGGCACTGGGCCTCGGTGCCGTACCGCTCGCTGCCGGGCCGGTAGTGCGCGGTGTAGA
>CALMIQ010000096.1 GCA_937863965.1 uncultured Micropruina sp. | reverse complement strand
CCGTGGATCGCGAGCGCCATCTGCACCGGCCAGGCGAAGATGTAGACGCCGTAGGACAGGTCGTTGGTCGATCCGATCCGGTGCAGCGGGCGGGGCGCCCGTCCCGCCGCCCAGAGAATCAGGTAACAGAACGCCACGTAGCCGAGCGAGCGCAGGCCACCCAGCAGCGCGGTGGCCACCACGACCACCGCGCACAACGCGGCGATCCAGCCGGCGAACGGCAGCCGATCACGGAACAGGGCGACGGTCGCACCGGTCAGGAAGACCGAACCCAGCCGGGCGAGTTCGGCGACGGTGAAGCTGCTCAGGTGGATGATCGGCGCCAGCACCGAGACCGCGTAGAACACGACGGCCAGCGCGGGAACGAGCCAGCGGCGTCGCTCGGACAGCAGACCCAGGACGGCCAGCCCGCCCACGATCAGGTAGCAGATCGCCTCGAAGAACAGGGTCCACAGGCTGCCGTTGAGCACGCCCTCACCCATCGGCGCATCGGTGAACACACCGTGGATGGTGAACTGCCGCATCATCAGCAGCGAGTTCATACCGACGAACGATCCGGGTCCGTCGGGCTCGTCGAAGTACCCGGAGAGGTCGCCCTCACCGCGCCAGTAGTACAGCGGGCCAACGACCAGCGCGGTGAACAGCAGCACGAACCAGAACGCCGGCATGATCCGCAGGAAGCGACGCCACAGGTAGGGAACCAGGGGCGTCCGGCGCGCGCTGAGAGTGATCAGGTAGCCGCTGACCGCGAAGAACCCGACCACCGCGAGATCTCCCAGTTCGGCCTGGCCTCGCGTCCACTCACCCATCGGGTCACGACCCCAGCCGCCCACCGGATAGGAGTGACTGACGATCACCAGAACGGCCAGCACGAGCCGAAGCAGACCGAAGGCGTTGCTCCGCCCGGCCAAGCCTTGGGCGAACGTCCGGACCGGCGCCGAGTCGCCCGATGGTGGTGTCTTCGCATCTGACATTTCCATCCCCCCGGACGAAACCTTACGTCACGTGAGCTTCCATCTCTAACGTTGCGTCAGATTCTCTTCGGGCTTCTTCGGCTGACCGGTCGGGTGCGGCTCGGTGTCGCCCGGGCGGGATGGCCAGGTGTCGCCCGGCGGGTTAAGGTACGGCGTGCGAACACCGTCGGAGATGCCGCTGCCGCTGTCCGAGTTGGCCCGCGCGGACGCCGCGCCGACGATGCGGATCGGCGAGATCGCGGCACGGCTGGGACTGAGTCATCGCAGCATCCGCCACTACGAGGACGAGGGCCTGATCACCCCTGCCTCGCGAACCCCCGGCGGCTTTCGTCTCTACTCGATGCGTGACCTGCAGCGGTTCCTGTTCATCATGTCGCTGCGCCCTCTCGGCTTCTCGCTGGAAGAGATCAGCCGGTTCCTCACCGCCACCGATCACGCGCTGGACGAGGACCCGGCCCGACGGCAGGCCGCGCTCGAGATCCTCGACGAGTTCGCCGAGATAGTCGAGGAACGGTGGCTTGACCTCAAGCAGCAGCTGGACATCGCCGACCGGTTCCGGACGTACCTGAATCGCGAGGTTGCTAAGGGTTCGGGAGATGCCGGGGAAGGCGTCCGACCGGACTGATCGTCGCGCCCGAGGCACCGGGCCGGCTGGACCGCTGACGTCTGCCCGACAGCCCTGCTGACTTGTGCCGGCACCTCCCACCCGGTGCCGCAGTCCACCCATACG
>CALMIQ010000095.1 GCA_937863965.1 uncultured Micropruina sp. | reverse complement strand
CGCTGGAGGCGCCGACCGCGGCGGTCGTGGTGCTGCGCGACGGCGTCCTGATCACCACCCCGCCCGGCGCGACCGGCATCCTGGATTCGATCACCGTGCGGCAGATCTTCGCCGGGGCGGCGGCCGAGGGCGTCCGGAGTCGCTACGAGCTGATCCCGGCCGAGGACCTGTTCACCGCCGACGGCGTCTGGCTGGCGTCCTCGATCCGCGGGGTGTGCCCGGTGGTGCGGCTGGACGGCCGTGATCTGGCCGTGGACGCCGCCTGGTCGGCCCGGGTGGCTGCCTGGGGCGGCTTCTAGCGCATCTTTTGGCGAACACTCGCTCCCGCCTTAGAATGTTTCGGGATTTGTCACGGTGGGGGAAGTAATGCGCGTTCTGCGTCGTTTGGTCTGTTCGCTTTTCGTTTTCGGCATGGTTTCGGCGGCGTTGTCCGCCGTGCCGGCCGCGGCGGCGCCGAAGGAGGGCCTGGTCGACTTCGATGGCGACGGCCTCGTCGATGTCGCCGCTGGCGCCTACACCCGGGTGGATGTGGCGTACGGCAGCGGCCACAGCTCTTGGATCGAGTGGAGCAGCATCTCGAAGTCGGAGGTGACCAACCTCGGCCACTCTATGGCGGCGCACGATCTGAACGGCGACGGCTACACCGACCTGGTGGTCAGCGCCCCGAACTACAGCATGAACAAGAAGGGCGGCGCGGTCTTCATCCTGTACGGCGGCGAGAACGGGCTCCGCACCGACAACGTCCGTCGCCTGGCGTCCGGGGCCACGTACGGCGATTCGCTGGGCTGGACGGTGGCCGTGATGGTCGGGCAGCCCACGCTGATCGTGGCGGGCGCGCCGGAGTTGACGGTGTCCGGGCGCAAGCGCGCCGGTGGTTTGGTGGTCTGGCCGGTGGATGACGCCGGCGTGCCGGGCAAGCGGACCATTTTCACCGAGAACAGCAGCGGCATCCCCGGAACGAGCGAAGCCGGCGACGGCTTCGGCCAGAACATCGCCGCCAGTGGCTCCACGCTCGTCGTCGGGACTCCGTACGAGAACGTGGGCAAGGTCGCGGACGCGGGCAGCGTCACCGTCCTGGAACGTCGTGGCGCGGTCGGATTCAAGGGCGTCACCGTCACCCAGAACTCGGCAGGCGTGCCCGGTTCGGCCGAGCGCTATGACCAGTTCGGTTCCGCGGTGGCCATCGACCGCGGCTGGATCGTGGCCTCGGCTCCCGGGGAGAGCATCGGCAAGCACTTGGAGGTCGGCTCGGTTCACACCTTCCGCTACCAGGCGGGTTCGCTGAAGCCGAAGCCGGGACCGGCCTTCAACCAGAACTCGGCCGGGGTGCCCGGCGGGAACGAACGAATCGATCACTTCGGCGAGCATCTGCTGATCCTGCGTTGCGGCGCCGGCGCGTCGGTCGCCGTCGGCACGCCCCTGGAGGCGATCGGCAAGAAGAGCAACGCCGGGTTGGTCACGGTGGTGCCGCTCGGCTCGGGCAGCAGCTGTCCGGCGCGCGCCTACGACGGCAGCGATTTCGGAGGCGCGGTGCAGTCCGACGGCACCCTCGGCCGCGGCCTCGGGCTGGTGCGAGCACCGTCCGCCGATCATGACGACCTGCTGGCGGTGACCACCAAGAGGCTCGATACCTTCGTCGGGCGGGTGAATCCCGCGACCGGCGGGCGGGCCGGGACCTACCCGGCACTGTGGGGCGGCACCCACCTGACGGGCTTCGCACAGCCTGCATCCTGAGAAGCTCATGGCGGGTGCCTTTCCCTCGGGTCGGGTGTTGGATCACCTACCGCGACTCGCTTCGCCGCGCGGTCAGGTCCCCGCTGGGCGAGGCCTCCGCCGCAGCGTCGGATCGTCGATCTCGGCGACCCGCGCCGCGACGATGGCGCGGATGGTGTCGTCCGGTAGCGGCCGGTCGGGCTGGAAGCGGATCGTCCCCTTGTCGTAGTCGAGTTCCTCGACCGTCTCGGCGACGACGGCGGGAACGCGGCCGCTGTAGGGGTAGACGCCGATGTGCTTCTTGGTGCGCATCACCGAGATCAGCGCCTTCCCGCGGTGGAGCAGCGCCGGCATGCCGTAGCTCGTGCCCTGCTCGACGTCCGGGAGTGCCGCGCGCACCACGTCGTACACGTGCCCGACGACCGCGCGGTCGGCGGGGTCGAGTTCAGCCAGGTAGTCGTCGATCGTTCCCATGGCGGCATCCTGCCGGTTGGCTGCGACCGGCGGAAGGCCTCGCGCAGCGCGCCGGTGAGCCAGCCTCGGCGGGTGGCTTCCCGCCACCTGCACGGGCTGGCCTGTCCTCAGCGCCGTCCGGAGGCCGGAGGGTTGCGGCGCCGCCGCAGGTAGCGCTGGATCTCGGCGGCGATCGCGTCGCCCTGCGGCTCCGGCTGGTTCTCGTCGCGGCGCTCCTCGAGCGCGCTGATGTAGGCGGAGATGTCGCTGTCCTCGGCGGCCAGATCGTTGACCTGGCTCTCCCACTGCGCGGCCAGGTCGGGCAGCTCGCCGGTGTCGAGCGGGGTGTCCAGCAGATCCTCGAGCCGGTCGAGCAGGGCCAGCGTGGCCTTCGGGTTCGGCGGCTCGGCTACGTAATGCGGCACCGACGCCCACAGCG
>CALMIQ010000094.1 GCA_937863965.1 uncultured Micropruina sp. | reverse complement strand
GCGTCGGACTGGCTCGGCTTCGGCGGTGAGGGCGTGGGGCCGTGGGCCAAGGGCCTGTACGCCACGCCGCCCGAGATCATCGGCACTCTCGAGCCGTCCTTCGAGAAGATCGCGGCGCTGAAGCCCGACCTGATCATCGACGTGAAGAGCTCCGGCGACCAGGCCCGCTACGACCGGTTGAAGAGCATCGCCACGACCATCGGCGTCCCGCAGGGCGGCGACAGCTACCTGGCCTCCCAGGAGCAGCAGGTGACGATGATCTCCACCGCGCTCGGCGAGAAGGAGAAGGGCGCGGCGCTGCTCAAGGAGGTCTCGGACGCCTTCGCCGCCGCCGCGGCCGCGCATCCGGCCTGGAAGGGCAAGACGATGAGCGCCGCCACCAAGACCGCCGACGGCTGGGGCGCCTACATCGAGGGCAGCGAGCGGGTCACCTTCATGCAGAACCTGGGCTTCGTCCAGAACCCGAAGATCGCCGCCCGGGAGGCCAACGCCACCGGCTTCTCGGTGAGCCTCTCGCCGGAGAAGCTGGACGACATCGACGCCGACGTGGTGGTGGCGTTCCCGATCTTCATCGACACCGACAAGCTCACCGGCGACGCCGCCTGGAAGGCCGTCCCGGCGGTCAAGGCCGGCCGCGCCGTGGTGATCGACGGCGACCTGGCCTCGGCCTACTCGCTGGGCACCACCCTGGCCACCAAGTACGCCATCGAGAACCTGGTGCCCAAGCTGGACGCGGCACTGAAGTAGTCGCCCGACGCGTCCGCTTGCCCAGGGGGCCGCGAGCCGGGAGAGTTCCTGCCATGAGGTTCCTCTTCCTGGGCGCGGGCGCGATCGGTACCTACGTCGGCGGCAGCCTGGCTGCCGCCGGCGAGGACGTCAGCTTCATCGAGCGTCCGGCCACCGCCGAGGTGATCGCCGCCCAGGGGCTCAAGGTGCACACCGCCGAGGCGACCCGGGTGGTGACCGGGGTCACCATGTACGGCAGCGCCGCCGAGGCGTTGGCGGCCGGACCGTACGACATCGGCGTCTTCGCGTTGAAGTCGTTCGACACCCAGACGGCCCTGGACGAGCTGGTCGCCACCGGGCACGAGGTGCCGAGCATCCTGTCGCTGCAGAACGGGGTGGACAACGAGCCGACCATCGCGGCCACCCTCGGGGAGGACCGGGTGCTGGCCGGCACCGTCGCCACCGCGGTCAGCAAGCCCGGCGTCGGCGAGGTGGTCGAGGAGAAGCACCGCGGCATCGGCGTCGCCATGGGGCACCGGTTGAGCGAACCGCTGGTCGCCGCCCTGCAGCATGCCGGGCTGTCCGGACGCGCCTTCGCCGACGCCGGCGCGATGAAGTGGTCGAAGCTGCTGACCAACCTGACCGGCAACGCCACCTCGGCGATCCTCGACCGCACCGTCGCGGAACTGTTCGCCGATAAGCGCAGCTACGGTCTCGAGGTGGCGGTGCTGCGGGAGTGCCTGGCGGTGATGGGGGCGCTCGGCCACGGCGTCGTCGACCTGCCGGGCACCCCCGTCCGGGCGCTGGCGCTGGCCACCCGGCTGCCGCGGTTCATCGCCCAGCCGGCGCTCACCAAGGCGCTCGGCGCGGGCCGCGGGGACAAGATGCCCAGCTTCCACATCGATCTGCACGGCGGACGCGGGCGCACCGAGGTGTCCTTCCTCAACGGCGCGGTCGCCCGGTACGGCGCCCAGGCCGGCGTCCCGACCCCGGTGAACGCCCTGCTCACCAGCACCCTGGAGGCTCTGTCGGCCGGCGAGGCGAACATCGAGACCTACCGGCACAACCCGGACGCCCTGCTCGCCCGCCTGCGCTGAACCCGGCGGTTTACGCTCGGCGCATGACGCTTCGCGAGCGCATCTCGCCCGGACTCGGTTCGATCCTGTTCCTGATCGCCGCGCCCGGAACCGTCGCCGGCGTCGTGCCCTGGTGGATCTCGCGATACCAGCCGGGGCCACCGTTCCTCGGGTTCGAGCCGTTCCGCTGGCTCGGGCTGGTGCTGCTCCCTCTCGGCGGCGTCCTGCTGGCCGAGACCTTCGCGCGCTTTGCGCTCGTCGGGCGCGGCACCCCGGCGCCGATCTACCCCACCGAGAAGCTGGTCGTCACCGGCTCGTACCGATTCGTCCGCAACCCGATGTACGTCGCGGTCCTCGCGCTGGTCTTCGGCCAGGCGCTCTGGTTCTCCGACCCGGGGGTGCTCGGCTACGGCCTCGGTCTGTGGCTCGTCGTCCATCTCTTCGTGGTCGGCTACGAGGAGCCCACCCTTCGGCGCACGTTCGGCGCGCGGTACGACGCCTACCGCGGCGCGGTGCGGCGATGGATCCCGCGGCTGACCCCCTGGCGCGGCTAGGCACCCGGGCACTGCCGGCCGGGATCTCGAACGACCCTCAGCCGAGCGCCCCGATCACATCGGCCACCAGTTGCTCGGTGCGGATGTCGTCCGCGGCGGGGGAGAAGCCCAGCCGGACCACCACTAGCTGCTCGGACGGCACCACGTACAGCCGCTGCCCGTCGTGGCCGCTGGCCCAGTAGGCGTCCCGTGGCAGCCGCTCGTCCACCACCGATCCCGACGCCGTGGAGTTCGTCCACCAGCCGGCGGCGTAGTTGGGGTCCTCCGCGGACGGTGGCGTGATCGTGGTCGTGGTCTGCCGCATCCAGCCCTCCGGCAGCAGCCGGCGTCCGTTCCACACGCCGTCGGCGAGCGCGAACTGCCCGATCGCGGCCCAGTCCCGCGGGGTCGCCCACAGGTACGAGCTGCACACCGGCGTCCCGGTGGCGTCCGCCTCCCACACCGCGGACGCCAGCCCGAGCGGCGCCAGCAACTCGGCCCGCGGCAGGTCGGCACCCCGGCCGGTGCGCGCCCGCAGGACGCCGCAGAGCAGGTTGGTCGAGCCCGACGAGTATTGCTGGGCCGAGCCCACGGGATGCACCAGCGGCTGGGAGGCGACGAAGGACGCCATGTCGGCCTGGTCGTAGAGCATGGCCGTGATCGTGGTGCCCAGATCGTAGGTCTCGTCCCAGGCCAGCCCGCTGCGCATCCGCAGCAGGTCCTCGACGGTGATCCGGGCCCGGTCATCGGTCCACTCGGGCCGCAGCCGGGCGTCCGACAACGACACCGTGCCCTGAGCCACCAGGACGCCGGTCAGCAGGCTGGTCACGCTCTTGGCCATCGACCAGCCCAGCTGGGGGGTCTGCGCGGTGAACCCGGGTGCATACCGTTCCGCGACGATCCGGCCCCGGTGGACGACCACGATCCCGCGGGTGCCCAGGCGCTCCCGCCCGGCGGCGTCCAACTCGTCGCCGAAGGCGCCGGCCAGGGCGGCCTCCAGCGCCGCCTGGGGCTTCGGGCTGGGCTGTCCGGCGAGTGGGTTGGCCTGCGCCGCGACCGGCGTCGCCGGGCCGAACTCGGGACGCCCCGACGCCAGTGTGCAGCCGAACCCGTCGGTCGCCGACGCCTGCTGGCCGGCCAGCACCCCGAAGACGGACGCCCGGTAGCCCCCCGCGTCCGACCCGATCCGCAGATAGGGCACCAGCGGGTTGGGTGGTAGGTCGGCGTCGATCGGACGCCCGGCGATGGTCGTCAGGGCGCAGGCGTTGTGCGCGGCGTAGCCGGTTCCGGTGCGCAACAGGGGACGGATGTACCAATATGCCGCGGTCCCGGCCATCACGGCGACGACCAGCGCGCCGATGACGACGCGAACCCACACCCGACGCATAGCGGGAGCGTATGCCCGTCAGGCCAGCAACCGCAGGATCGCCCGTCCGACCGCTTCGTCCTGAGGCCCCTCGGTGAGCCGGAAACCGGCTCCGGTCAAGGTCGGATGACCCTCGGCGATGGCGTAGCCGTGGCCCGCCCAGGACAGCATCGGCAGGTCGTTCGGCATGTCGCCGAAGGCCGCGACATCGGCCGCGTCCACGCCCAGCACGGTGCATAGCGCCGCCAGCCCGGACGCCTTGGTGACGCCGGGCGCGCTGATCTCCAGCAGCCCGTAGTCGCCCAGGTGAGAATGCGTCACGGTCAGCCGCTCGCCGATCACCGCACGGCCGCGCGCGGCCAGCGCGTCGCTGTCCAGGTCGGCGTGGAACGCGCACAGCTTGAGTACCGGGCCGGGGTGCTCGGCCAGCTCACGCAACGGCGCGACCCGCAGCCATTCGCCCTTCTCCTGCTTCAGCTCGGGCTCGCAACCGAAGTGCTCACCCCACTCGAGCGCGAACACCATGCCCGGAATGGCCGCTCGCAGATCGTCGGCCACCTCCAGTGCCACCCTCGGATCGAGGCCGTGGACGACGGTGTGCCGCCCCAACCCGAGGTGGAAGACCCCGGCACCGTTGCTGACCACGACCTCGGGGTGGACGCCGGGCAGTCCGTCCAGCACCTGCAGCCAGCGCGACGGGCGCCCGGTCGCCACCACCACCGGGACGCCGCGCTCGGCGGCCACCCCGAGGGCCCGCCGGTTGAGCGCGGACACCTCACCGACCGGGTCGACGAAGGTGCCGTCGAGGTCGGTGACGATCAGCCGGATGGTCACAGCCGCGAGTTCGGGGACGGCGGGCCGGCCGCCGACGGCGAGCCCGACTGGGGCGAGGGTGAACCGGACTGCGGGGACGGGGAACCGGACTGCGGCGACGGGGAACCGGACTGGGGCGAGGGGGAACCGGACTGCGGGGACGGCGAACCCGACTGCGGCGAGGGCGAGCCCGACTGGGGAGGCGGCGAGCCGGACTGCGGCGGCGGTGAACCGGTCGGCGGGACGGGCGGCGGCGGACTCTGCTGCGGGGACTGCTGGAAGATCAGGATCGCGATCAGCACCGCCAGCGCGGCGATCAGCAACATCAGCAGCCAGGACGCCAGGATCGACACCCAGCCGGCGCGGTCGTGGCGTCCGGGCCAGGGCAGCGGCCACAGCCGGGCGACGCCGGGCCCGGCCCGGTCGATCCAGTGCAGCCGGTAGTCGGGGCCGGAGGGCGTGCCCTGCAGCGGCAACCGGGCCAGCTGCACCTCGTCGAGGATCCGGGACGCCTCGGCGATCGCCGCCGGCGAACCGTCGTAGGCCAGCGCCACCCAGGGCGCCAGCGGGGCGTCGTCGGGGTCGACCGGGTCGTCCTCCTCGTGGCGGTACTTCCGGCCCAGCCGACCCTCGTCCTGGCCGTGACCGCCGCGCGCAACCACCGTGTCGATGTGCAACTGGTTGACCACGCCGGCGAGCCGGTCGCGGGCCGCTGCGTCATTCGCGGCCCCCTCGGACAACAGCAGCAGCATCACGGGCGTGTTCGCCTCGTCGTGCCCGGCGAAGGCGACCCCGGACGGCGCAGCCACCAGCCGGGCGTCCAGCCAGAAGTCGCCGACCTTGGGCGGATCGTCACCGAGCAGCGGCGTCAGCGGCACCGCACCCGACGACATGGGGTCGCCGGGTGCCGGGGTGTGCTGTTCGGACATCGGCTCCCATCTCATCACAGCCGGCCAACCGAACGTGGGCCAACGATCTCGGGCGGCGGCGCGTCCCATTGTGCCCGATGCCGTGACAGGACGGCCCGGTAAGGTTGCCCCCAGACCGGCGGGTCCCGCCCGCCCCCCAGCGACATACGGCGAGCAGGAGACACGCGTGTCCAATCCGACGCAGGCCCCGGGCCAGCAGCAGGGCAATCCGGCCACCCGGGAGGCGGCCCGCCTGTTGGGTGAGGCGATCGCCCAGGTCCAGCGGGTGATCGTCGGCCAGGAACACATGGTCGAGCAGCTGATGGTCGGCCTGCTGGCGAAGGGCCACGTGTTGCTGGAAGGCGTCCCGGGCGTGGCGAAGACGCTGGCCGTCCGCAGCTTCGCGACGGTGGTCGGCGGCGACTTCTCGCGCATCCAGTTCACCCCCGACCTGGTGCCCTCCGACATCGTCGGCACCCGGATCTACTCGGCGCGGCAGGAGAAGTTCGACATCGCGCTGGGCCCGGTGTTCGTCAACTTCGTGCTCGCCGACGAGATCAACCGCGCCCCCGCCAAGGTGCAGTCGGCGATGCTCGAGCTGATGGCGGAACGCCAGGTGTCGATCGGCGGCACCACCTACCCGGTGCCGAGGCCGTTCATCGTGATCGCCACCCAGAACCCGATCGAATCCGAGGGCGTCTACCCGCTGCCCGAGGCGCAGCGCGACCGCTTCCTGCTCAAGGTCGACGTGCCGTACCCGCGCGGCAACGAGGAGTTCGAGATCCTGCGCCGGATGAGCGTGTCGCCGCCCGAGCCGACCAACGTGCTCAACCCCGACAAGGTCCGCGAACTGCAGGACCAGGCGTCCAACGTGTTCGTGCACAACCTGGTCGCCGAGTACATCGTCCGGCTGGTGCTAGCGACCCGGACGCCGGCCGAGTTCGGCATGCCCGACCTGGGCTCGGTGATCCAGATCGGCTGCTCCCCGCGCGCGACGCTGGGTCTGGTCGCCGCCGCCCGCGCGCTGGCCCTGATCCACGGCCGCGACTACGTGCTGCCCACCGATGTCCAGGCCGTCGCCAAGGACGTCATGTCGCACCGCCTGGTGCTGGGCTTCGACGCCGTCGCCGACAACATCGCGCCCGCCCAGGTGGTGGAGCGCATCGTCGCCATGGTGCCGCCCCCGACGCCGGTGTGGAACCAGCAGCAGCGCGACCAGTCGCACAGCCAGCATCGGCACAACCCCAGCTACCAGAACTGACGAGGCCGTTGTCCCAGCAGATGCACTTCGAACCACCCGCCGACGACCTCGGCGTGGTCGAGTCGGTGCTGCGGGAACCCACCCGCTCCACCCTGCCGCTCAGCAAGCTGGCTCCCGAGGCCGCGCTGCGCCGACTGGAGCTGACCATCGTGCGTCGCCTGGAGGGCTTCCTGCACGGTGACCACCGCGGCCTGCTGCCCGGACCCGGGTCGGAGACCAACGATGCCCGGGTCTACGTGCCCGGTCAGGACGACGTCCGCAAGATCGACTGGGCGGTCACCGCCCGCACCCAGACCCCGCACGTCCGCGACACCATCGCCGACCGCGAACTGGAGGTCTGGGCCCTGCTCGACGTCACCCCCTCGATGAACTGGGGCACCGAGGGAGTCACCAAGCGTGACCTGGGCATCGCCGCGGTCGCCACCATCGGCTTCCTGTCGCAACGGATGGGGGACCGGTTCGGCGGCCTGATCATGCGCCCGGACGCCATCCGGCGGCTGCCCGCCCGCTCGGGCCGGACGGCGCTGTACGGGCTGCTCCGGCGGATGCTGTCCGAGACGATCGTGCCCGACCACAGCGTCGGCCCCTACACGCTGGCCGCCGGGGTGACCCAGTTGGGCCGGTTGCAGCGTCGCCGCGGCATGCGGATCGTAGTCTCCGACTTCCTGACCGCCGGGGACTCCGAACTGGATCCGAACATCGAACCCGACTGGGAGCGTCCGATGCGGCAGCTGGCGGTGCGCAACCAGGTGCTGGCCGTCGAGGTGGTCGACAAGCGGGAGATCGAGTTCCCCGACGTGGGCGACATCCTGATCCGCGACCCCGAGACCGACTTCCAGCGCTACGTCAACACCAGCGACGGCTCGGCCCGGGCGCGGATGGACGCGGCGTCCGCCGCCCAGCGGGAGAGGATCCGGATCGCCCTGCGCCGGGCCGGGGTCGCGCACATCCAGTTGCGTACCGATAGAGACTGGGTGCAGGACATCGCCCGTTTCGTGCTCGCCTACCGTCGAGTGGCGGGCATGTTGCACCAACCGCCGCAGGGGGTGAGCAAGTGAATCTCGACCAGATGTTCCTGAATCCGGAGCGTCTGTGGTGGCTGCTGCTCGTGCCCGTGCTGGTCGCCGTCTACATCTACCTGAGCCGGCGCAGGAACCGGTCGGGAATGCGGTTCACCAACACCTCGATCCTGGGTGCGGTGGTCCCGGTGCAGTCGCAGTGGCGGCGGCATCTGGCGGTCGCGCTGTCGCTGCTCAGCCTGGTCGCCCTGACCATCGCCTGGTCGCGTCCCAGCGGCGTCGATCGGGTGCCGCGCGAGCGGGCCACGATCGTGCTGGTGCTGGACGTCTCCCAGTCGATGGCGGCCACCGACGTCAAGCCGAACCGGTTGGACGCCGCCAAGGCCGAGGCGAAGAAGTTCGCCGCCTCGATGCCGGCCGGGTACAACGTGGCGCTGGTCAGCCTGTCGGGCAACCCGGCGTCCCGGATGCCGCCCACCACCGACCGGGGCCAGGTCAACCGCGCCATCGACGCGCTCACCCTGCAGGACTCCACCGCCATCGGCGATTCGATCAACGTGGCGATGTCCACCCTGCAATCGGCGCCGAAGGGGGCCGACGGCTCGACTCCGCCGGGCGCGATCGTGCTGCTCTCCGACGGCCAGAACACGGCCGGGCGTTCACCCACCCAGGAGGCGGCCGAGGCCGCCCGGGCGAAGGTTCCGGTCTACACGATCGCCTACGGCACCGACAACGGCTACGTCGACCTGGACGGCAAGCGCGAGAAGGTGCCGCCGGACAGGGCGCTGCTGCAGCGCATCGCGACCATGACCAACGGGCAGGCATACACCGCCGAGAACGCGGGCCAGTTGGATTCGGTGTACAAGAACATCCGCAGTGAGGTCGGCTACGAAGAGGTGCGCAAGGAGGTGACCGCGACCTGGGCCGGCTACGGCCTGGCGTTCGCGGTGGTCGCCGCGCTGGCGGCCGTCTCGCTCGGGGCGAGGTGGCCATGATGATGCTTCCGATGATCTCGTTCATGGAGCCGGCGCGGCTGTGGTGGCTGCTGCTGATCCCGGTGCTGTTGCTGCTGTACCTGATCCTGTTGCGCCGCAAGAGCACCCGCAGCCGGACCCGCGGCATCTCCAACCTCGACAAGGTGCTGCCCAGGCAGCAGGCCTGGAAGCGGCATGTCGCGGTCGGGGCGGCGGTGCTGTCGCTGGCGGCGCTCAACGTGGCGTTCGCCAAGCCGAGCGATCAGGTCGACGTGCCCCGCGACCGGGCCACGATCGTGGTGGCCATCGATGTCTCCCGGTCGATGATCGCCGAGGACGTCCAACCCAACCGGTTGGACGCCGCGAAGGCCGCCGCCAAGGACTTCCTCGGCATGCTGCCGCCGCGGTTCAACGTGGCGCTGGTCGCGTTCGCCGGCACGGCGTCGGTGGTGGTGGCACCCACCACCGACCGGGGCCTGGTGTCGCGGGCCATCGAGGGGCTCCAGGTGGCGCCGTCGACGTCCATCGGCGAGGGCATCTACTCCTCGCTGGACGCCCTCGCGCTGGCACCGGTCGATCCCGACCATCCGGACGAGCCCGCCCCGGGTGCGATCGTGCTGCTCTCCGACGGCTTCACCAACATTCCGCGGTACTCCGCGCCCGCGGCCCAGGAGGCCAAGAAGCGCGGATTCCCGATCTACACCATCGCCTACGGCACCGAGGACGGCTACGTCGTCGACCGGGGGCGCCGCGAACCGGTGCCGGTGAACCATGAGGAGCTGCAGAAGGTGGCCGACATCTCCGGCGGCAAGAAGTTTGCCGCCGGGTCGGCGTCCGAGCTGAAAGAGGTCTACCGGAACATCGCCCAGCAGATCGGCTACGTCAAGGAGGAGCAGGAGGTCACCGAGATCTACGCCGGCTACGCCCTCGGCTTCGCCGTGCTGGCCGCTATCGCGGTGATCTCGCTGGGCGCCCGCTGGCCGTGACGGGTCGCCGGTCCGCACACCCGATCATCAGGCGGTCAGCCGGTACACCCCGTCCTTGCCGGCACCGTTCGACGTGGTGAGGTACAGGGCGCCGTCCGGTCCCTGCTGAACCGTGCGGATCCGCCCGTAGCTGGTGGCGATCTCGGTCACCTTGGTCAGCGTCTCGGTGCCGCTGTGCCGGAACAGCAGGATCCCCTCGCCCTTCAGCAGCGCGACGGCCAGGTGGCCGTTCCAGGCCGACCACTGCGCACCCTGCAGGAAGGTGGCGCCGCTGGTGGCGACGGTCGGCTTGCCGGAGCGCCAGCGGGCTTTCTTCGCCTTCTTGAAGCGCTTCGTGTCGGTCATCGAGCGCGATTCGTTGTAGCCGGGCGTGGGCGACCAGCCGTAGTTGCGGCCGCCGATGATCCGGTTGACCTCGTCGTCGCGGGAGGGGCCGTGTTCGGCCGACCAGAGCTGGTCGGGGGAGCCGCGAAAGGCCAGGCCCTGGACGTTGCGGTGCCCGTAGGTCCAGACGAAGCGGGCGTTCCCGCCCTTGCGGTAGAACGGGTTCGAGGACGGCGCCGAGCCGTCGGCGCGGACCCGTAGCACCTTGCCGCCCAGTGATTTGAGGTTCTGCGGGTTGGTGCCCTTGGTGGCGTCCCCGGTGGCGATGTAGAGCCGGTCGGCGGATCGGAAGCGCAGCCGGCACCCGTTGTGCCGACCGGACCCGATCGGGATGCCGGCGAGGATCACCTTGACCTTCACCGCATGCGTGGCGTCGGTGAGCCGCCATTGCCAGACCTCGACACCCTTGGCCTTGCCGGCCGCGGTGGCCACCGACATGCAGGTGTAGAACAACCCGTTGCTGGCGGCGGCCGGATGGGCGACCATGCCGAGCATGCCGCCCTCCGAACCGGTCCAGATCGGCGGCAGGGGCAGGGTGACCCGCTGTGGCTCGCCGCCGGGCTGCAGTGACCAGAGCCGTCCGGGACGCTCGTTGAACAGCATCGTCGAGCCGACCCAGGTGACGTCCCAGGGGATGGTGAGCCCGGTGACCACCGGGGTCACCGGGGGCGCGGCGGCCGCGGGGAGCGGCGGTGTGGTGGCGACCAGCGTGCTGGCGGTGAGGATTCCCGCGGCGGCGCCGGCGACGACTCGGTTGACCAGAGGGGGCATGGGGCGGTCTCTCGGTGGGGGTGCGACGAATGTACGCTCAGTTCCCGGTGAAGTCGACCCGCTGCCCGCCGAGGTAGCCGGCGATGGCCCGTTGCGCGTCGGAGGTGCGCGCGAGCATCGCCACCACCGGGTGCAGTCGGCCGACGGCCGCCCGTGGATCGGTCAGCGCCAGGCGCGCGTTCGCCAGGGTGGCCTGGACCGCCAGCGGCGCCTGGGCCGCGATCCGCTCGGCCAGCGCCACGGCGGCGTCCAGCTGATCGCCGTCGGGCACCACCTGCTGGACCAGGCCGATGCGCAGCGCCTCGGCGGCGTCGAAGGAGTCCCCGGTGAGCAGCCAGCGCATCGCGTCGCCCCAGCCGAGCCGGGGGAGCCGCAGGGTGGCACCGCCGAAGGCCATGATCCCGCGGGAGACCTCGAGCTGGGCGAACCGGGTGCCGGCGGCGGCCACCACGACGTCGGACGCCAGGGCGAGTTCCACGCCGAGGGTCAGGCAGGTGCCCTGGACGGCGAGCACCACCGGCTTGGCGACCGGCTCGGTGGCCACGCCCCAGGGATCGATCGTGCCGGGCGGCAGCAGTTCCGCCGACCCGGACGCCAGCGCGGGCCCGACGTCCGCCAGGTCGAGACCCCCGGTGAAGTGTTCGCCGACCGCGTGCACCACCCCCACCCGCAGCTCGGCGTCGGTGTGCAGCAGGGTGTAGGCCTGCGCCAGCTGGTGCAGCATCGCCAGGTCGGCGGCGTTGCGCTTGTGTGGCCGGTTCAGCCCGATCAGCAGCAGGTGGCCGCGGCGTTCGACCAGTACCCGTTCGTC
>CALMIQ010000093.1 GCA_937863965.1 uncultured Micropruina sp. | reverse complement strand
GGCGGGTCTCGACCCGGCGCGGCCACCCCGCGTGCTGGCGTGGCGGCGAGGGTGACCTCGGCCCCGTCTCGGCATCGGCACCGGCCCCCGCCCGGCACCGCGGCAGGCCGGCCCCAACCGTCGGGCTCCCGACCCCCGGCCCACGGAGGAACATCTGCCTCCCTAGACTGCCCACATGACCCTTCCGGACCGGTTGATCATGCCCACCACTCCCCTGGCCCCCACCACGTCGCAGGTGCGCGGCGAGCGCTATCGGATCACCGTGCTGAGCGACGCGCTGTTCCGGCTGGAGTACTCGGCCGACGGCGTCTTCGAGGATCGAGCCACCCAGATGGTGGTCAACCGCGACTTCGAGCCGGTCGAGTTCACGGTGAACCGCACCAAGCACGGCATCGAGATCGTCACCGACACCGTGCACCTCAGCTACGACGAGCGGCCGTTCAGCCCGGGCGGCCTGTACGCCCATCTCGCCGGCGGGACGGGACACCGACGCACCTGGCGCTACGGCGAGCGGCAGCAGCTCTGGGGCGGCGGGGACGCCAACCTGGGCGGCACCGCCCGGACCCTCGACGAGGTCGACGGCCCGACCGACCTCGAGGACGGCGTGCTCAGCTACCTCGGCTCGGCGATGCTGGACGACTCCACCACGATGGCACTGGACGCCGACGGCTGGATCGCAGCGCGCACGCCCGGCAACACCGACATCTACCTGTTCGCCCACGGCGAGGCGTACCAGCAGGCCCTGGACGACTTCCACCGGCTCACCGGGCGCCAGCCGCTGCTGCCCCGGTGGGCGCTGGGCAACTGGTGGAGCCGCTATCACCCCTACTCGGCGGGCGAATACCGGGCGTTGATGGAGCGCTTCGAGGCGGACGGCGTCCCGTTCAGTGTCGCGGTGCTCGACATGGACTGGCACCTGGTCGACGTTCCACCGCAGTACGGCACCGGCTGGACCGGCTACACCTGGAACCGCGACCTGTTCCCCGACCCGGAGGGCTTCCTGGCCTGGCTGCACGAGCACGGCCTGAAGGTGGCCCTGAACGTGCATCCCGCCGATGGCGTCCGGGCGTTCGAGGAGCCGTACCGACGGATCGCCACCGCGATGGGCATCGATCCCGCGACCGAGCAGCCGGTCGACTTCGACATCGCCGACCAGCGGTTCGTGGTCAGCTACTTCGAGCAGCTGCACCACCCGCTGGAGGACGCCGGCGTCGACTTCTGGTGGCTGGACTGGCAGCAGGGCACGCACACCGCGATCGCCAACCTCGACCCGCTGTGGCTGCTGAACCACTTCCACTACCTGGACAGCGCGCGGCGCGGGCAGCGTCCGATCACCTTCTCCCGCTACGCGGGCCCGGGTTCCCATCGCTACCCGGTCGGCTTCTCCGGCGACACCATCAACTCCTGGGAGAGCCTGGAGTTCCAGCCCCGGTTCACCGCCACGGCGTCCAACATCGGCTTCGGCTGGTGGAGTCACGACATCGGCGGCCACATGTTCGGCTATCGCGACAACGAACTGGTCACCCGCTGGTTCCAGCTGGGCACCTTCTCGCCGATCAACCGGCTGCACTCCACGCTGAGCCGGTTCATGGGCAAGGAGCCGTGGAACTTCCCCAGCCAGTACGCCGCGGTGATGGTCGACTACCTGCGGCTGCGGCACCGGCTGCTGCCCTACCTGTACACGATGAACGAGCGGGCGCATCGCACCAACCGGTCGCTGTGCCGTCCGCTCTACCACGTCGACCAGCAGGCCGACATCTATGTGCAGCGGGCCTTCAGCTCGCCGAACACGTTCCTGTTCGGCTCGCGGCTGCTGGTGGCGCCGATCACGTCCCCGGCCGACCGCGCCACCGGTCTGGGTGCGGTATCCACCTGGTTGCCCGAGGGCCAGTGGGTCGACTTCTTCACCGACCTGCGCTACACCGGCGGCCGGATGGTGCACCTGCACCGGCCGCTGAGCGGCTATCCGGTGCTGGCGCGAGCCGGCGCGGTCGTGCCGCTGACCGGCCCGGACGAGTACGGCGTCGGCAACCCGGAGACCTTCGAGGTGCACGTCTTCGTCGGTGCCACCGGCTCGTTCACCCTCTATGAGGACGACGACGCGGCCGAGCCACGCGCCGTCCGGACGCACCTCGACTGGGACGACGCGGCCGGCCGCTTCACGATCGCGCCCGCCGTCGGCGATCTGGACGTGGTGCCGGCCCGGCGCCGCTGGACCCTGGTGCTGCACGGCATCAGCGACGCCGAGGTGGACGGCGGGGTGCCGACACCCGGCGCCGGCCGGCTGACCGTCGACCTCGGCGAGGTGGCCACCGCGGACGGCGCCACCGTCTCGCTCGCGCGGCCGTCGATCGGCGGCGGGCCGTCGATGCGCGAGCGGCTCTTCGACATCCTCAACGCCGCCCAGTGCAGCTACGCGGTGAAGGAGCGCACCTGGACGATGATCAGCCAGCCCGGCGATGCGCTGACGGTGATGCGCCGCCTGGCGGGCATCGAACTGCCCGATCCACTGCGGGCCGCGTTGACCGAGATCCTGCTCTCCGACGGCTGAGCGACCCGCCACGCGCGAGCCGGTCGGCGTCGAGATCCCGGGGCCAGCCCGGGATGACGGACAGGCCGACCCACGCCGGGTCGCGCCGCCCGACACCCGCGACGTCGTCCCGGCGGACGCCGGGACCTCTGGCGTCGGGACCCGGATCCGGGGACGGTTCTTGAACGGTGCGTCGGAACCCGGATCCGGGGACGGTTCTTGGACGAGCAGGAACCGTCCCCGAACGATGCAGGAACCGTCCCCAGGGCCGGCTCAGCGGCCGAAGCGGCGCTCGCGTTGCGCGTAGGAGCGCAGGGCGCGGATGAAGTCGACCTTGCGGAAGTCGGGCCAGAGCGCCTCGTGGAAGTAGAACTCGCTGTGCGCCGACTGCCAGATCAGGAAGCCCGACAGCCGCTGCTCACCCGAGGTGCGGATCACCAGGTCGGGGTCGGGCTGGCCGGCCGTGTACAGATGGGACGCGATCTGGTCGATCTCCAGGGTGCGGGCGAGCTCGTCCAGGCTGGTGCCCTTGGCGGCCTCGGCGGCCAGTAGCGACCGGAACGCGTCGCGCAGCTCGTGCCTGCCGCCGTAGGACACCGCGACGTTGACGTGCATGCCGGTGCGGCCCTCGGTGCTGGCGGACGCCTCGCGCAGCCGGGTGGCCATCGCCTCCGGCAGCAGGTCGAGGTCGCCGACGATCTGCACCCGCCAGGGTCCGTCGGCCGCCAGTTCGACGACCAGGTCCTCGATCACCTGCAGCAGCGGGCCGAACTCGTTGTCGTCCGAGCGGTCCAGGTTCTCCGTCGACAGCACCCAGACCGTGACGGTGGGGATGCCGACCTCCTCACACCAGCCGACGAACTCCTTGAGCTTGTCCGCGCCGGCGTCGTAGCCCACGGCGATCGGCTCGTCGGGTGCGTTGCGGCGGGCCCAGCGGCGGTTGCCGTCGGCCATCACGGCCACGTGGCGGGGCAGCCCCTCGGGGCTCAGCTCGGACAGCAGTCGCTGCTCGTAGGTCCGGTAGAGCAATCCGGTCGGGTCGAGCGCCGACAGCACCCGCGCGACGCGCGTGGCCCACACCATGACGGTCAGGATACCGGTGCCGGAGCGGTCACCGGGGGGCAAGATTGCGCAGTGTCTCACCCGCCAGCAGCCGCCGCAGGTTGTCGGTGATGAACTCCTTGGTGTGCAGCGGCCGGCCGCCCGCGTTGTGCGGGGTGAGGATCGCCCGGGGTGCGTCCCACAGCGGCGAGTCGGCGGGCAACGGCTCGGTCTCGAACACGTCCAGCGCCGCACCGCCCAGGGTGCCGGCCTGGAGCGCCGCGACCAGGGCGTCCTCGTCGATCGCGTTGCCGCGGCCCACGTTGATCACCCAGGCGTGCGACGGCAGCAGCGCCAGCCGGCGGGCGTCCAGCACGTGGTCGGTGGCCGGGCTCTTGGGCAGCACCAGCACCAGGACGTCGGTGTTCGCGAGCAGTTGGTCGACGTCCTCGGTGGCCACCACGGCGAAGCCGTCGCGCTCGCCCGCGCTGCGGGCCACGCCGGTGACGGTGGCTCCGAAGGCGGTGAACCGCGCGGCCGCCGTCCGGCCGATCGACCCGAAGCCCCAGATCGTGACGCGGGCGCCGATCAGGGTGGTCAGGGTCTTCCCGTCATGCAGCGGGCGGAATCCGCTCAGCTCGTCGGCCCAGCGGTGGTCGGCCTGGGCGGCCAGCGTCTCCGGGATCTGGCGCAGCCCGGCCAGGGTCAGCGCGACCGCATGCTCGGCGACCGTCTCGTCGTGGAAACCCCGGCCGGTGGTCACCTCGACCCGCTCCGGGAATCCGGCCGCCAGCACGGGATCGGGGCCGGCGGTGAGGGTCTGGATCCAGCGCAGGTTCGGGGCCGGCACCAGCTGGTCGATGATCGGCGACGCGAAGCCCCAGATCACGGCCGCGTCGGCCGCCAGGTGCTCGTCGCTGAGGTCGGCGTCCGGATCGTAGGAGAGCACATCCACGCCCGGGATCGGGTCGAGGACGAAGGGGGCATCGGCGGGCACGATCAACAGCATGTGCCCACTCTGGCACTCAACGCAGCGTCACCAGGGCAATCGCCACGAAGTGACAGATCGCGGCGACGATCGTGCAGGCGTGGAAGATCTCGTGGTAGCCGAAGTAGCGCGGGGACGGGTCGGGCCGCTTGAGCGCGTAGACCACCGCGCCGCCGGAGTAGACCAGGCCGCCCAGCGCGATGAGCAGGAAGACCGGCAGGGACGCGTTCACCCAGAACTCCCCGATCCAGCCCAGGGCCGCCCAGCCCATGACCAGGTACAGCAGGGTGTGCAGCCAGCGGGGCGAGGTGATCCAGACCAGGTTGAAGAACACCCCGGCCAGCGCGGTGAGCCAGATGATCCACAGCAGTATGGCGGCGCCTTGCGGGCTGAGCAGGGCGAGCGCCAGCGGCGTGTAGGACGCGGCGATGAACACGAAGATGTTGGCGTGATCGAGCCGGCGCAGCATCAACTGGGTCCGGGCGCCCCAGTTGCCGCGGTGGTAGAGCGCGCTGACGCCGAACAGCTCGACCGCGGCGAGCAGCCACACCGCACCGCCGATGCGTCCGCTGAGCGTCGGTGCGAGGACGATCAGCACGATGCCGGCCAGGAACGCGATCGGGGTCATCGCCAGGTGCAGCCAGCCCCGCATCAACGGCTTGGGGATCGGCAGGTCTGTGCGCTCCATCTCTCTTCCTCGCGTTGTCGTCACAATAGCTACGGTACCGTAAGTTACGGATGCGTAGCAAATGTCGCGCTGTCCGGCGCGATCTGGTTCGCCACGTGGTTGCGTTGCTGCTCGTCGGGGTCACCCCGGCTCCGTCGTCGCGGCGCAGGCCGGGATCTGGCAGGGCACGACGAGACCCTGTACTCGCGACGAGTCTGATATCGACTACAGGGTTGACGCGACACGGCCGCGCACCGAGCCGATTTGAGGCTCACGCACGTCCAACGGGCGACGACTCTGCGGTCGATATCAGGCTGATCGCCAGCAGCCCGTAGCTGGGCGGACCCGGGAGAACCGAGCGCCCACCCCACAAGTCCGTCCTGCTCGCGGCTTGGCCCACCTGGGAGAACCGTCCCGGGCGTCCTACACCCGCCTCCACAGGGCGTCGCGCAGGTCCTTGACGGTTGTCGCCGGCGCGAAGCAGACGGTCCCCCGACAGACATAGGCGGTGTCGCCTCCCCGGGCGTCCCGGTCGTCGAAGTGGTGCGCGAAACCGGGCGTGCCGGCAACACCGGCCACCACTGCGGTGCCCGCCGGAGCCATCCGGGCCGCGGCGCGGGTGAACTCGGACAGCCGGGTCGGCTCCGTGGTCACGATCACCGCCACCGCGGGCGCGAGCCGCTTGCCGGCCTGGTCGCCGATCAGGACGTCGGCGAACGCCCAGCCGGCGAACCGCGGGGCCACCTCGACCACGCCGCGCAGGGTGGCCGCCGCGGCGTCCGCGCGCGCGGCGAGGTCGGGCCGATCCGCCAGCAGACCGGTGAGTCGCAGGGCCGCCACGAGGCACGCGGTTCCCGAGGGAGTCGGGTTGTCCGAGGTATCCCGGGCGCGGGCGAACGGCTGTGGGCCGGTACCGCCCGCAGGGGCGTCGTAGAAACCGCCGTCCTCGGCACCGAACCGCTGCGACGCCGCCTCGACCAGCAGCACGGCCCGCTCCAACCACACCGATGCGCCGAGCGCCCCCGCCAGCCGGGCATAGCCGAGCGCGAGTGCCCCGTAGTCCTCGGCCATGCCGGCGGCGTCGCCGACCACACCGTCCAGGCTGGTGCGGCGCAGCTCGCCGCCGACCACCTGCGTCCAGGACGCCGCGGCGGCCCGTTCGGCCAGGCTCAGCCAGCCGGGCTCCCCGAAGACCAACGCGGCGCTCACCAGCGAGTCGATGGCGAAGCCGTTCCAGGCGGCGACCAGCTTGTCGTCGCGCCCCGGCGCGAACCGCTCGGCGCGCACCGCGCGCAGCCGGTCGAGCACCGCGTCCAGTCGATCCCAGTCGGGCGTCCCGCGCAACTGCAGTGTGGACAGCCCGTGTTCGAAGGTTCCGGTCGCGGTGACGTGGAACACGTCGCCCGCCCAGTCGGCGTCCGTCTCCCCGAGTGCGTCGGCAAGGAGTTCCGGGGACCAGACGTAGTAGATCCCCTCGTGGACCATGCCGCGGATGTCGCAGGAGTCGGCGTCCAGGCTGGCGGCGAAGCCCCCGCCGTCCAGTTGCAGGTCGTCGGCCAGGAAACCGACGATGCCGCGGACGGCGCGCTCGAAGATCAGCCGCAGGCCGCGGTCGTGGTCGGCGGTCCGGCACCAGGCGCGGGTGTAGCTGCCCAGCAGCAGGGCGTTGTCGTAGAGCATCTTCTCGAAGTGCGGCACCACCCAGCCGGCGTCGACGCTGTAGCGATGGAAGCCGCCGCCGACCTGATCGTGGATGCCACCGCGGACCATCGCCTCCAGGGTGCGCTGGGCGATGTCCACCGACGCGGGCTCGCCGGTGACCAGCAGGGCGTCGATCAGTCCCGGCGCGGGGAACTTCGGCGCCCGACCGAAGCCACCGTGCACCGGGTCGAAGTCGGACGACACCCGCTCCAGCACCGCCGGGATGTCCAACCGCTCGGGTCCGGGTAGTGCGCCGAACTCCTGCGCCACGTGACCGACGATCGCGTCGGCGCTGGTCAGCACCTCGTCGCGGCGGTTCGCCCAGGCGTCCGCGAGGGCGGTCACCACCTGGGTGAAGGACGGCATCCCGCCGGCCGGGCGCGGGGGGTAATAGGTGCCGGCGAAGAACGGCCGGGCGTCCGGGGTCAGGAAGACGGTCATCGGCCAGCCGCCCTGCCCGGTCAGCGCCTGGGTCGCCTTCATGTAGACGGCGTCCACGTCGGGACGCTCCTCGCGGTCCACCTTGATGGCCACGAAGTGCTCGTTGACCAGCGCGGCGACCTCGGCGTCCTCGAACGACTCATGGGCCATCACGTGGCACCAGTGGCAGGCGGCATAGCCGACCGAGAGCAGGATCGGGACGTCGCGGCGGCGCGCCTCGTCGAACGCCTCCGGCGTCCACGGCCACCAGTCGATCGGGTTGTGCGCGTGCTGCTGCAGGTAGGGGCTGGACGCTCCGACGAGCCGGTTGCTCACTGCTCCGCCGGGTCGTCCGGCGACTGGGCGGCCGGTTGGGCGTCGCCGCGCCGGGGCAGCCGGATCTTGCCGATCTCGTGCCGCATGCTGAGGTACAGCAGGAACATCACGCCGCCGATGAACGCCACCATCAGCAGCGGGAACCAGCTGGCGTCCACTAGATCGAATAGGACCATGTGTCGAGCGTAACCGGGGTTCGGGTGTCGATGCCCGCAAACAGGTCGTCCTCGGGCAGCGTCACCGGCACCATCGACTTGACCAGCTGGTAGTCCTCGGTCGGCCAGCCGGCCTGCTGGATGCCGAGCGGCACCGCGAACCAGGGGCCGTCGGGGTCGATTTGGCTGGCGTGCGCCCGCAGCGCGTGGTCGCGCAGCGGGAAGTAGTCCCCGCACGGCACGAAGGTGGTCAGCCGCTCCTCCATCTCGTCCCGCTCCCAGTTCTTCAGCCACTCCGCATACGGGCTCTCCAGGCCGTGGGCATGCATCAGGTCGTCGAGCTTGGCCAGCCGGGTGCGGTGGAAGGACATGTGGTAGTAGACCTTGAGCACCTGCCAGTCCGGGCCGTGCTGGGGCCACGCCGCCGGGTCTGCCGCCGCCTCGACCGCCGCCATGGAAACCTTGTGGCACATGATGTGGTCGGGGTGCGGGTAGCCGCCGTTCTCGTCGTAGGTGGTCAGCACGTGCGGACGGAAGTCGCGGATCACCTTGACCAGCGGGCCGGCGGCGACCTCGATGTCCTGCAGCGCGAAGCAGCCCTCGGGCAGCGGCGGTAGCGGATCACCCTCGGGCAGACCCGAGTCGACGAAGCCCAGCCAGGTCTGCTCGATGCCGAGGATGGCCTTGGCGCGCGCCATCTCCTCGTTCCGCAGCGTGGACATCCGCGCCCAGTTCTCGGGGGTGTCCATCTTCGGGTTCAGGATCGAACCCCGCTCGCCACCCGTGCAGGTCGCCACCAGCACCTCGACACCCTGCGCCACGTACATGGCGGTGGTGGCCGCGCCCTTGGACGACTCGTCGTCGGGGTGGGCGTGGACGTGCAGCAGCCGCAGCGGCTCGCCGGACGCGTCCACGCGGTACGCGCTCGTGGTGGACATGGGCGCCATTGTGCACAGCCGTCCGAGCGGGCGCACGCCGATCCACTCGGCGGACGGGCAGAATGGCCGGGTGACGATCACCGAGGCCGACCGTGAACGGATCCGGCGGCGCTATCCGCCCAAGCGCCTCTCACCAGCTGTGATGGTGATTCTCGGCGTGGTCGTGGTCGCCCTCGTCGGCTACGTGATCTGGGTCGCCACCCATCGCGCCAACCCTCCGGTGACCGGACGGATCGACACCTTCCGAGTGGTCTCCGACAACGAGATGCGGGCGCGGCTGGCGGTCGACCGGCCCGACCCGGGCATGGCCGCGAAGTGCTTTCTGATCGTCCAGGCGGTCAGCTATGACCGGGTCGGCGAACGCTGGGTGGAGATCCCGCCCGGCACCGAGCAGGTGACCCGCGTCGACGTCAGCCTGCGCACCTTCAAGCGCGGGACGGCGATCTCGGTGGAGAGCTGC
>CALMIQ010000092.1 GCA_937863965.1 uncultured Micropruina sp. | reverse complement strand
GCTGTGAGGCCGCCTCAAATCGAACGGGCACGTTCGGGTGTGGTTTGCTACGCGCCATCGGCTCGACCCGCCGCCAGATCCGCCGGATGGTGTTGGCCGAGTTGCTGCTGTTGAACCTGATCGGCACGGCGCTGGGGTCGCAGGGCTCTGGCTCGGCTTTGCGTTGGTCCCCGCGATGGCCGCGACCGGCTGGGAGATGCCGTACGCCTTCCCTGGGACGGCCCGCTGGTCACCGTGTTGGCCGGCGCGGTGTTCGGCTTGCTCGCCGCGATCGGTCCAGCCCGGCAGGCTGCCCGCCTCGAGGTCATTGACGCGATGCGCCAGGAGTAGCACCGTGCGCGGTGTACTACACTGCCTCGCTGGTGAGCCGGAAAGTCTGGTCGGCGCTGGTATTCGCCGTCCGGTGAATGCCTCGTATCGCACAGGAGGATCGCATGAACGCCGCCCGGCCCACGACAACACTGAAGGATCGGATCAATCGCTTCGTCACCGACGAGAGTACTGGAGGCGTCCTGCTGCTGGTGGCGGCCGCGGTTGCGTTGATCCTGGCCAACTCGCCCCTGGAAGGGTTCTACACGGCGTTGTCGACGTTACGGGTGGGCCCGGCGGCATGGCACCTGGACCTGCCGCTGTCGGCGTGGGCGGCGGACGGGCTGTTGGCGGTGTTCTTCTTCGTGGTCGGCGTCGAGCTCAAACACGAGCTGTTCGCCGGCAGCCTGCGGCAGCCGAAGGAAGCCGCCGTGCCCGTCGTTGCTGCGGTCGGCGGCATGATCGTGCCCGCCGCGCTGTTCGTGGCGCTGGTCTACGGCATGGGTGACACCGAGGGGCTGCACGGCTGGGCGATCCCGACCGCCACCGACATCGCCTTCGCCCTGGCCGTGCTGGCAATCTTCGGACGCGGCCTACCCCGGCCGTTGCGGACCTTCCTGCTCACGCTCGCGGTCGTGGACGACCTGCTGGCGATCATCGTGATCGCCGCTTTCTACACGGAATCGATCCATCCGCTGCCGTTGTTCGCCGCGCTGGGCGCGGTCGCGCTGTTCGGGCTGCTGACCCGCACCCGGCGGCTGCGGTGGTGGCTCCTGATTCCCGTGGCCGCCGTCGCCTGGGCATTCATGCACGCCTCCGGCGTGCACGCGACGATCGCAGGAGTCGTCCTGGGGCTCACCGTTCCCGCCTTCCCCCTGCATGGAGAATCGCACGCCCGCACGCACACCCTGGACGACGCCGTCCGGCCCTTCTCGGCCGGAGTCGCGCTGCCGGTATTCGCCTTCTTTGCCGCCGGAGTCACCCTCACCGGGGGATCGGAAGGTGTTCTTGACCAACCGGTGTTCATCGCCGCGCTGGTCGGTCTCGTCATAGGAAAGGTGCTGGGCGTGCTCGGCATGACCGCGCTGCTGACCCGGTTCACACCGTTCCGGCTGCCCGACGCGATCGGGCTGCGCGACCTGTTTCCGATCGGGTTCCTTTGCGGCATCGGATTCACCGTGTCGCTGCTGATCACCGAGTTGTCCTTCGAGGACGGCACGCACTTTCGGGCCGCGAAGGTCGGCATCCTGGCAGCCAGTTTCCTGGCCGCAGTCCTTGGTGCCGTCCTGTTGCGGTGGGACGCCCGCACCGCACGGCTGGCGGACATGAATCGCGACGATCTAGCCGACCAGGACCACGGCGTGATCGGCGACCCAGACGACCACTGAGACTGATGACAAGCTTCTTGACACGCTGCACAACGCCGAATGGCTCGACTGCCGACCTGCCACTACCGTTCTTCACCCCCACGACCGCGCTCCCGATCCCTTTCAT
>CALMIQ010000091.1 GCA_937863965.1 uncultured Micropruina sp. | reverse complement strand
CACTACCGATGGGGTTGCCATGAAGTTCGACATGGGCATGGACGTGCTGACCGCGCTCGGCCGGAAGACGTCGACGGAGTCCGACGATCTGCGCGGCCTGGTGAACAACTTCGTCCAGGCCGCGGAGCCGCTGCGGATCAAGCTGGCCGGGCCGGCGAAGGAGGCCTTCGACAAGTTCAAGGCCAAGAGCGACGAGGTCGCCGACACGCTGAACAGCGCTCTGGTCGGCATCTGCGGCTCGATCGACGGCCAGAACCAGTCCTTCATCCAGGGCGCCCAGGAGGGTGCCGACAGCCACCGCGCGAACGAGGGGTCGGCGAACTTCGCCGGCGCCGAGGTCGTCGCCCGCTTCTCCCCCCGCTGAAAGGAGCGATCATGGCCTACGCCAGCGACCGCAATGCACACGACGTCGGCGCCTCCCAGCAGGTGCAGGACGACTTCGACGCCGCCGCCGCCAACCTGGAGGCGGCGCTCAACCGTCGGCAACAGGACGTGGACACGGCGATGGCCGACTACCAGGCGGACGGCGTCAGCGACGAGTACGCGGCGATGGAGAAGCAGTGGCGCAACGCCGGCGACGAGGTGAAGGCGATCATCAAGCTGCTGCGCGAGTCGCTGGCACAGAACGACGACATCGCGGTCGCGGCGATCAGCCGCGCCAAGTCGTTCATCGTCTGACCCATCCGATCATGAACATCGTGCACCCCCTGGCCGACGAATGGACCGACGAGTATGCGGTCTACGTCGCCGACACCGCCTCGGTGCTGCTGAGCGATCCGCTGGACTCCTTCCTGCAGTGGTCGGTGAGTGAGGGACTGCGGCCCATCCTGGTCACCGGCCCGGACGCCCGGCTCAGCCCGCTGGCCTCGCTGGCGATGAATCGCGCCGGCGGGTTCTGGGCGGCGCGCACCGCGGCCGGCGTCTTCGACGGTCTCACCGGCTACCGGATCGCCGGCTTCCCCGAACTCTGGGCGGGACGCGAGCTGACCGGCGCCCGGCTGCCCAGCTTCGCCGAGCCGCAGCCGCGGCCCCAGGCGGTGCTCGGCTACGACGTCTTCGGGCACCAGCGGGCGGTCGCCGAGACCCGGGTCGGCGAACTGGCCGGCACGATCCAGCGGGCGCTCGGCGGCGCCGGCTTCGACGTCTGGGGACTGACCGAACCGCTGCTGGAACCGTTCGCGGTCGAGCGGGTCACCGAGACCGCCCGGCGCGGCATGCCGACCTCGGACGTCATGCACGCCCGCGCCGCCGACGGCTCGTTCTGCGACATCACCGTGGGCCGGACCCGGCGGGGCATCCTCGAACACGTCACGGGCGGCGTCCCGATCGGCGACTATCCGGACCGGTTGGCGCCGCTGGTGGAGGCCGCGACCCGGGCCCTGATGGCGGTGGAGTCCGCGCACCAGCCGACGATCGGCTTCGTGTCGCTGGCCGAGGTGTGGCCCGGGCTGGTGCAGCGGGCCGGCATCCGGCGTCCGGAGGTGCCGCTGGCCGTCCTGCTGGGTCCACGCGCGGTGCACGACCTGGCCGCCCAGGTGGAGGAGCTGCGCGCCCGGCACGACGTCCTGGTGCTGGGCCGCCCGCGGCTGCCCAGCCTGCTGGTCAGGTTCGCCCGCACCGACCGGGGGTCGTGGGCACAACTGATGGCGTTCGCGCACGACCTGGGCATCGAACGGGTGCAGCAGGTCGCCGCACTGGGCTGGGGTGAGTGAGATGCCGAGCGAACTGGCGCTGCTGAGCGACGTCGAGCCGACCACCGAACGGATCACCACGATCGCGGCGACCGTGCACCCCGACGGCGCCTACGTCGAGTTCCGCGGCGGCGACATCAAACAGTTCGTGGACGCCGCCGGCAACCCGCTGCTGTGCCTGTTCCGGACCCGTCCGGTGCTGGTCGCGCGGGAGGCGGCGGCCGCCCTGGCCGAGCCGCCGTCGGCCTTCGCCCTGTGGACCGACCTGACCGTCCCGTTCGGCGACGACGGACGCGGGCGGCGGCTGGCCGAGGCGATCGCGCGGGAACTCGGCGGCGTCGTGTCGGAACGGGTGTGAGGGGAGCCGAATCGTGTCCGCGTGGGATATCAAGCCCGGTGAGGTGCAGACCATCCTGACCACCGTGCAGACCAAGTCCGAGAAGCTCGGCAAGGCGCTCACCGAGGAGAACTTCACCGCCATCGGCGAGGGCATCGCCTGGGGCGGCGGGCTGACCGCCGACGTCAGCGCGGCGGTCGGCCAGGTGATGACCGAGCAGGGCGAGAACCTGACGGTGATCCAGAACCACATCAGCGCCGGCATGGCGGGGGTGTCGAACGCGACCATCGCCTACAACAACGGCCAGTACGACATGGCCGCCACCTTCCAGGCCGAGGCGGTCAAGGCCGCTGAGTCGGGCGACTTCCAGTACTTCGTCGACCACGGCTACCAGGGGTGATGCGCCGATGAGCGAACCACAGGTGTGCACCGTCGACGGCGGACTGATCAACCCGGCGCTGCTGCCCGCCAAATCCGCCGACCTGGACACCACGAAGATCACCGGCGCGGCCGACGACCTGCGCACCATGGGATCGACCGTCGACACCAGGACCGACGAGATCAAGACGACCTGGGGCGGACTGACCGGCTGCTACCAGGCACCGGAACAGGCCGAGGTCTACGCGCTGATGAACGACCCGGCCACCGCGTCCGAGGACGTCAAGACCACCTTCGGCACGATGGCCGGCTACCTCGACACCTACGCCGCGGAACTGGAGACGATCAAGCCGAAGCTGGCCGACTTCGAGCAGCGCGCCCAGGCGTTCCGCGACGAGGTGATCGACGGCGTCTGGGTGAACGCGACCGAGGCCTCGGACGCCCACGTCGGGACCTATCTGGAGTCCGCCGGGCGCTGGCTGGTCGGCGCCGACCAGGAGCGCAAGAAGGTGCCCTGGTACGAGGACGGCGACACGGTCGAGAAGAACCAGGACTTCGTCAAGGAGATCGGCGGCATCTACGCCGACGTCTCCGCCGCGGCCGCCACCTGCGCGACGAGCATCAACGGCCTGACCAGCCTGCCGGCCGACAAGAGGGAGGTCGAGGGGATTCCGGAGGAGGCCTTCTACAACCCGGAATCGCCGATGCCCTGGGGCTCGCCGCGCGAGGAGGACCGGAACTGCCCCGAATCGGTCGGCCACGGCGCCTACCAGTTCGGCAAGAACACCGTCGAGGGACTCGGCCAGCTGATCAGCTACAACCCCGAGACCGGCGAGTGGGGCGACTGGGGTCATGCCGGCCAGGCCTGGATGGGCACCGGCAACGTGCTGCTCTCGCTGGCGGTGACCAGCGTGGGAACGGTCGGCTTCACCCAGCTGATGAAGGCCACCGGCAACGGCGACAACCCGGTGGTGCAGTGGCTCGACGAGCGTCATCAGGTCGCCTCGACGGTGGTCACCGGCCTGGTCGGCATCGACCTGAACGCCGACGACCCCTTCCACCGCTGGAAGGAGGACGGCGTCGCGACCTTCACCGAGTCCTTCCTCAACGTGGGCACCATGTTCATCCCCGGCGCCGGGCAGGCCGGCGCCGCGGTGAAGGTGGCCGGGCTCGGCTCGAAGATCGCCCGGGTGACCGGCGCGATCGCCGACTTCGGCGTCCCGGGTGGGTCGTGGCTGGTCAAGGGCGGGCTGCACACCGTGCCGGTGCTGAGGAACGTGTTCCGGTTCGCCGACGAGATCCCGGTCACCGCGCTCGACGACGTCGCCCGGGTGGGGACCAGGACGCCCACCTTCAACCCCGGCGCCCTGATCGACGACGTCGCGGACGTGCCCACCCCGAGGCCGCCCGGCAAGCCGGTCTCGACCTCGCTGTTCGGCGAGCAGACGCCGGGTCCGGCCAACCTCGACGGGACGCCGCCGCGCACCACCACCCTGCACCCGGACACGCCCGCGGTGAGGCCCGAGGCTCCGGAGCCGAACGGTTCGGCGGCCAGGCCCGATGG
>CALMIQ010000090.1 GCA_937863965.1 uncultured Micropruina sp. | reverse complement strand
CGCCGCGTAGGCTCGGCCACGACCCCGCACCCGATCGAGGAGCATCGTGAGCGTCCCGACCATCACCCTCAATGACGGCAACCGCATTCCCCAGTTCGGCCTCGGCGTGTTCCTGATGCCGCCGCAGGAGACCCAAGAGCATGTCGCGTTCGCCCTCGCCAACGGCTACCGGCACATCGACACGGCCGCGATCTACGGCAACGAGCGCGAAGTGGGCGCCGCGATCGCCGAATCCGGCCTGCCTCGCGATGAGATCTTCGTCACCACCAAGCTGTGGAACAACCGGCAGACGGACGCCCCGGCCGCGCTCGCCGAGTCGCTGGAGAAGCTCGGCCTCGACCACGTGGACCTGTACCTGATCCACTGGCCGACGCCGAGGTTCGACACCTACGTGCAGGCCTGGCACGGCCTGGAGCGGCTGCAGACCGAGGGCCTCACCCGCTCGATCGGGGTCTCGAACTTCCACCAGCAGCACCTGCGCCGGCTGCTCGACGAGAGTGATGTGGTGCCGGCCGTCAACCAGATCGAGGTGCATCCCAGCCTGGCGCAGTTCGAACTGGTCGACTTCAACACAGGGCTGGGCATCGCCACCGAGGCCTGGAGCCCGCTCGGGCGCCGGGCCGACCTGAGCAACGAGGTGATCATCGCGATCGCCGACCGGATCGGGCGGACGCCGGCGCAGGTCATCCTTCGCTGGCACATCCAGCGCGGCATCATCGTGTTCCCGAAGGCGTCCAGCCCCGAACGGTTGCGGGAGAACGCCGACATCTTCGACTTCGAGCTGAGCGCCGACGACATGCGCGCCATCGACGGCGTGGACGCCGGCACCCGCGTGGGTTCCAACCCGGAGACCTTCAACCGTCGCTGAGCCGGGCCGCCGGCCGCAGTACTGAGCTCGTCCGACGAAGTGGTCAGTCGCGCAGCGCCTCGGCGAGCGCGGTCTTGCGGGGCCCGAGGACCGGTTTGCGCTGGCTCAGCACGTCCCAGACCATCTTGAGGTTGGCACCCAGTTCGCGCAGCGTCCCGTAGGACCACATCTCCTGGTTGGTCTTCACCGTGTCGTCGCCGACGCCCCACGCCTCCAGGCCGATCGCCCGGCAGGTGGCCAGGGCCCGCGGCAGGTGATAGGTCTGGCTGACCACGATCACCTTGTTCACGCCGAAGACCTGCTTGGCCCGGACACACGAGTCGTAGGTGTCGAACCCGGCCGGGTCGCCGACGATCCGCTTGGCCGGCACGCCCCGCTCGATCAGGTAGTTCCGCATGCCGTCGGTCTCGTCGTAGTGCGGGGTGCCGTCGCCCGAGACCAGGATCGCCTTCACCTTGCCCGCGTCGAACAGCTGGTGCGCGACGTCCAGGCGGGCGCGCAGGTACCGGGACGGCTGGCCGTCGGCATACACCTCGGCGCCCAGCACCAGCGCGACGGGTTGGGGCGGGACGTCGTCCACGGTCTTCATCCGGTCGTCGCTGACCGTCCGGACGTACCAGGCGGGCCCGGCGATCAGTGTGGTACCGACCAGCGCGCCCATCACGGCGAGCCGGAAGAACACCCGGCCGACCGTCCATCCTCGCCGCCGCGCCATGGTCCCGATGGTAGGCAGCGAACCGATGACCGCCCGGACGCCGCGCGGGCCGCACCCGCAATGGGGGCCTCCGCGGCCGACCACGTCGACGCCTGCAGCCTCCGTCGACCACGCCGACACCCACCGCAGCATCGCCCCCCGGATCGCCGTCGGTGACTGCGGCGGCGGCCACTAGACTCGCGCGGATGAGCGGTTCACCAGCGACAGTGGCGGTCGCGGCCGTCCGCGATCAGCCCCTGGACGCCGTCCGCGTCGCCGGCCTGGTGTCGGACGAGCGGGCCGGCGCCACCGTGACGTTCACCGGCGTCGTCCGCAATCACGATCACGGACGGGCGGTCACCGGCATCGAGTACGTCGGGCACCCGAGCGCGGACGCCGTCATCGCCGAGATCGCCGCCGAGTTCACCGGCCGCGAGGGCGTCCATTCCATCGCCGTGGAGCACCGCATCGGCACGCTGGCCGTGGGCGATCTGGCCCTGGTCGCGGCGGTCTCGGCGTCCCATCGGGCGCAGGCCTTCAGCACCTGTTCCGAGCTGGTCGACCGGGTCAAGGAGAAGCTCCCGATCTGGAAGCGGCAGCTGTTCACCGACGGCACGGCCGAATGGTCGAACTGTCCCTGACAAGACAGGGGGCGCGCGATGATCCTGCCGACCGTCAGGGACCCGCGGTTCATCACGATCCGGCGCGGCGGCACCCTGACCGACGCCGATCACCGGCTGCTGGCCCTCTGGGCGGCCGACTGCGCCGAACACGTCCTGCCGCTGTTCGAGGCGGTCCGGCCCGACGACCCGCGTCCGGGTGCGGCGATCCGGCAGATCCGGGCCTGGACGCGCGGCGAAGTCGGCATGATGCAGTCGCGGGCCGCCGGCGGCCACGCGATGGGCGCCGCCCGCGAGCTGCGCGGTGCCGCACGCAACGCCGCCTACGCCGCCGGTCAGGCGGGGGCCGTGGCACACGTCGCCGCCCACGAACTCGGCGCCGCCGCCTACGCGATCAGGGCCGTCCGGGCGGCGGTGCCCGCCGACCGATCCGAGGACGCCGGACGCGCGGAATGCCGGTGGCAGCGCGACCAGCTACCGGACGCCATCCGCGCGCTCGTGCTCGACGACCAGCGGCTACGCAACGACATCTGCTGGTCGGTCTTCGACTGCTGA
>CALMIQ010000089.1 GCA_937863965.1 uncultured Micropruina sp. | reverse complement strand
CCTCGGCGGCCACGACCTCGTCGACCGGCTCCGAGATCCCGGGTCGGGCCCGGGATGACGGGGGTTCAGTGCCCTCGTCATCCCGGCGGACGTTCTCGTCATCCCGGCGGACGCCGGGATCTCCATCCGGCGTGGCGGGCGCGTCCACGCCGTCGTCGATCAGGACGATCGGCGCACCCACCTCGACGGTGGCGCCCTCTTCGACCATCAGCCGGGCGATCCGGCCGGCCCACGGCGACGGCAGCTCGACGATCGACTTCGAGGTCTCGATCTCGACCAGGATGTCGTTGACCTTCACCTCATCACCCTCGGCGACGACCCAGCGGACGATATCGGCCTCGACCAGTCCCTCACCGGGATCGGGCAGACGGAATTCCTTCATCGCGTTCTCCTCAATAGGCCATGGATCGGTCGACGGCGTCGAGCACCCGGTCGAGGTCGGGCAGGAAGGCGGACTCCACCCTGCTGGGCGGGTACGGAATGTCGTAGCCGGTGACCCGCAGCACCGGCGCCTGCAGCGAGTAGAAGCAGGCCTGCTGCAGCCGGGCGGCGAGCTCGGCACCCATCCCGAGGGTCATCGCGGCCTCGTGGACGACGATCGCACGTCCGGTCTTGGTCACCGAGTCGATCACCGTGGCCATGTCGAGCGGGGCGAGCGAACGCAGGTCGATCACCTCGATGTCGTGGCCCTCCTCGCCGGCCGCGATCGCCGCCTCGACACAGGTGCGCACCATCGGACCGTAGGTGAGCAGCGTCAGGTCGTCGCCGTGCTTGACCACGCGCGCCTGGAACAGCGGCATCGGCTCGGCCTCGGTATCGACCTCGCCCTTCTCGTGGTAGCGCCGCTTGGGCTCGAAGAAGATGATCGGGTTGTTCGAGGCCGTCGCCTGCTGGATCATCCAGTAGGCGTCCAGCGGGTTCGAGCAGGTCACCACCTTCAGGCCGGGGGTGTGCGCGAAGTACGCCTCGGGCGACTCGGAATGGTGCTCGATGGCGCCGATCCCGCCGCCGTAGGGGATGCGCACCACGATCGGCATCTTCAGCCGGCCGTGCGATCGGAAGTAGAGCCGGGAGACCTGAGAGATGATCTGGTCGAAGGCCGGGTAGACGAAGCCGTCGAACTGGATCTCGACGACCGGGCGGTAGCCGCGCAGGGCCAGCCCTACCGCGGTGCCCAGGATGCCGGATTCGGCCAGCGGCGAGTCGATCACCCGGTCGGCACCGAAGTCGCGCTGCAGGTGCTCGGTGATCCGGAAGACGCCGCCGAGCTTGCCGATGTCCTCACCGGCCAGCAGCACCTTCGGATCGGCCTCCAGCGCCCGGCGCAGGCCGGCGTTCAGTGCCTTCGCGAGAGTCATCGTCGCCATCAGAAGGCCTCCTGGACCTGAGCGTGGGTCTCGGCGTCGGTGTCGGGATGGTCGGCGAAGCCGGCCTCGTATTCGAGGTAGTCGTCGCGCTGTTCCAGGAGCACCTCGCCCGGGTCGATCACCGTGTGGTCGAAGAACTCCTCCAGCCGCGGTTCGGGCAGCGCCACCGCCCCCTGCCGGACGCGGACGGCGAGGTCCTCGCTCTCGGCGTCCACGGCGTCCAGCCAGGCCTGGTCGATCGCCCCGGTGCCGAGCAGGTAGGCCTGCACGCGGCTGATCGGGTCGCGGGCACGCCACTGCTCGGTCTCGTCGCGGCTGCGGTACTTGGTCGGGTCGTCGGACGTGGTGTGCGCGCCCATCCGGTAGGTGTAGGCCTCGATCAGGGTCGGGCCCTTGCCCCGGCGGGCCCGTTCCAGTGCCCACGCGGTGACCGCCTGCACCGCCAGCACGTCGTTGCCGTCGACCCGGACGCCGGGGAAGCCGAAGCCGGACGCCCGGCGGTACAGCGGGATCTTCGACTGCAGGGCGATCGGCTCGGAGATCGCGTACTGGTTGTTCTGGCAGAAGAACACCACCGGGGCCGTGTAGGACGCGGCGAAGATGAACGCCTCGTTGACGTCGCCCTGACTGGTCGCGCCGTCGCCGAAGTAGACGATGGTGGCGCCGTTGGCGGCCGGGTCGGCGTTGCCGACCAGGCCGTCGCGCTGCATGCCCATCGCATAGCCCACCGCATGCAGGGTCTGGGTGCCGATCACGAAGCTGTACAGATGCAGGCCCTCGGCATTGGCCGTCCAGGGCACCATCGCGGTGCCGCGGAAGGTGCTCAGCATCTCGACCGGGTCGACGCCGAGGTGCAGCGCGATGGCGTGCTCGCGGTAGGAGGGGAAGACGTAGTCGGGCAGCCGGGTGGCGCTCACCGAGCCGACCTGCGCCGCCTCCTGCCCCAGCGCCGGCGGCCACAGGCCCAGCTCGCCCTTGCGTTGCAGCGCGGTGGCCTCATTGTCGAAACGCCTGGCCAGGATCATCTCGCGCAGGTAGCCCGCAACCACGTCGTCGCTGCCGTCGAAACTGAAGTCGGGGTGCTGGACGCGTTCGCCGTCCGGGGTGAGGAGTTGGACGAAGTCATCTACAGCGGGGTCGGGCACGTCGGATCCTTTCGGGTCGCATGGACCGGGCAACTCTCCGTACGATGAGCTAACTTACCGGTTACGTAACCGTAGGTCAAAGGCGACTGCAGGCGTCCGGCAGCGTTGCGTTCGATCGTGCAGAGCGGCATCGGGCTCCTCTCCGCGGGCCTCCTCGCCCGCGTGCCCATCCTCCACCTGTCCGGCGTCCGGGGTCGAGACCCCGCGCCGTTGTGGCGGCCACCCGCTCGTCGGCACCCCCGGGCACTGACCCGCTCCTCCGCCACCAACCGCTCCCCTATCCAGGGCTCCCGAATGTCCGGGAGCCCTGGATGGCTAGGGGAGCGCAAGGGCGGCCGGGCGACGGCTACCGCCAGCCCTCGCGCGGTTCGACCTCCGCCGCCGGCCCCGCGGCGTCCGGATAGGTGGGGAAGCCGGCCGGGTCGTACTGCGCACCCCACCCCACGCCGTCATCACCCATGGATCGGAGGATAGGGGACGCCAGGACATTTCAGTTCGACTTCATGGTGGTGAAGAAATCCGAGCTTGTGCTAACGGGTGGCCGGGGCGACGCTGGAGGTGGCCGACCGAGAGGAGCCCGTGATGATCGGCATCGAATTCGTACTCGCCCTGGCGATCTTCGCCCCCGTGGTGTGGCTGCTCGAGAGCACTCACCGGCGCACCCGCGACCTGCCGCGCGCCCCGCTCGGAGCGGACGCCGACTCCGAGGCGTCCGCCAGCTACCGGCGGCAGCTCGCCGAACTGCGACAGCTCGAACAGCTGATGTCGACCGTGAACCGGGACTGATGCATTCACCCCGATTCGGTCCTCCAGCTCTAGAATCGGCGTCATGATGGACGTCCAACGCCTCCGGATCTACCGGGCGGTGGTCGCCGCCGGATCGATCCAGGCGGCCGCCGCGAACCTCGGCTACACGCCGTCGGCGGTGAGCCAGCAGGTGGCGGCGTTGTCCCGCGAGACCGGACTGGTACTGCTGGGCAAGGCCGGGCGCGGCATCGAACCCACGGACGCCGGGCTGGCGCTGGCGTCCGCGGCGGAGCCGCTGTTCGGCCAGCTCACCGAGGTGGAGGCCAAGGTCGCCGACCTGCGCGAGGGCCGGGCGGGGTCGCTCAGCATGGCCTACTTCACGTCGGCCGCGATGGCCTGGATTCCCGATATCGTCCGGCGCGTCCTGGAGGAGCACCCGCGGCTGCGGCTCGATCTGCGCGTCCAGGAACTGCCCTCGGGCGACGATCAGCGTCCCGACGTCGAGGTGCTGGTCGCGGCGTCGGAACTGACCGCCCCCGCCGGGTTCCGCTCGCACCACCTGGTGGACGAGCCGTACGTCGCCGTGGTCCCGCCCGGCCACCGCCTCGCCGGCCGCACCGAGGTCGACCTGGCCGAGTTGGCCGGCGAGCGTTGGATCGCGCACGACTCGGAGGAGTCCTGGTGCGTGATCAACCTGCATCAGGCGGCGGTGTCGGCCGGATTCTCACCGCCCTACTCGGTGCGGACGGCGAACCACCCCACCGCGATCGCGTTCGTCGCGGCCGGAATCGGCATCGCCGTGATGCCCCGGCTGTGCACGACCGACCTGCCGGACGGCGTCCATGCGGTCGACGTGGTCAACCCGACCCCGACCCGGTCGATCCACGTCCTGGTCCGGCGCGCGGTCGAATCCTCCCCCGCCGTCCAGCTGGTCGTCGGCGGACTGCTGGCCAAGGCCCGGGCCGCGACGAACGGGGCACCACCCCCACCCCGGCCGCAACCGCTCCCCTAACTGGGGCAATGCGCCCGGACGACTCTGCGACACTCTCGCCGAATCTGCGGGGAACGCTAGAGATCGCAATACAGTCCCATCATGGACCCGATCAGGAACCCGTACGCACCCGGCGCCGGGCAGCGTCCGCCCGAGCTGGCCGGCCGGGACCCGCAGCTGGAGGCGTTCCGCTTCGTCGTCGAGCGGGTGGCGAAGGGACGCCCCGAGCGCTCGATCGTGCTGGTCGGGCTGCGCGGCGTGGGCAAAACGGTGCTGCTCAACGCGATGCGGTCGCGCGCCGTCCGGGCCGGTTGGGGCACCGGCAAGCTGGAGGCCCGCCCCGAGCAGGGCATCCGGCGTCCGCTGGGGGCCGCGCTGCACATGGCGATCCGCGAACTCGGCCACCCGGACGCCACCGGCGTGCTGTCCACCCTGAAGGCGTTCGTCGAGCGGGCCGCACCGGCCAACACGAAGGCCTACGACCGCTGGAACTCCGGCATCAGCGCCCCCAGCGTCACCGGACGCGCCGACTCCGGCGACATCGAGATCGACCTGGTCGAGCTGCTCACCGACGTCGCCGGGCTGGCCGCCGACCAGGGCAAGGGCGTCGCGGTGTTCATCGACGAGATGCAGGACCTGGGCGCCGACGACGTCTCCGCCCTGTGCGCCGCCTGCCACGAGCTCGGCCAGCAGGGGCTGCCGCTGATCGTGGTGGGTGCGGGCCTGCCGCACCTGCCCGCAGTACTGAGCGCGTCCAAGTCGTACTCGGAGCGGCTGTTCTCCTATGCCAGGATCGACCGGCTCGACCGCGAATCGGCCGACCTCGCGCTTGTTGCGCCCGCCGCGGACGAGGGCGCGGCCTTCACTCCCGAGGCACTGGACGCCATGTACCGGGTCACCGGCGGCTACCCGTATTTCGTTCAGGCCTACGGCAAGGTGGTCTGGGATCTGGCGCCGAGCACCCCGATCACCGCCGAGGACGTCGCCGTCGCGGCCCCCGAGGCCGAGCACGAACTGGCGGTCGGTTTCTTCGGCTCGCGCCTGGAGCGGGCCACCGCGGCCGAGCGGGAGTATCTCCGGGCGATGGCGGACGCGGACGCCGACGACGCCGGCGCGGTGCCGTCCGCGCTGGTCGCCGAGACACTGGGCCGCAAACCGCAGTCGCTCTCCCCCGCCCGGGACGCCCTGATCAAGAAGGGCCTGATCTACGCCAGCGAACGCGGCCGGATCGCCTTCACCGTGCCCCACTTCGGACGCTTCCTGCGCGCCCAGGCCGAGGCCGCCTGAACCGTCCGGCTTCGGTCGGTCGGCCCGGTCGCCCATGTCCACAGTCGATGAGGCGACGGCCCTCCGGCCTCCGCCGGAGCGACCTGGGTCGCGATGACGGCGAACGGTTGGGGTCGTCCGGACCGGGGCGGGACGGGCATGCTGAGTCCGTGCACCCCGAACACGTGGTGATCCTGTTCACCCTGGCCCTGCTGACCATGGCGGGCGCCTCGGCGCTGAGCGGTCCGATCCGGATCGCCGCCCCGCTGCTGCTGGTGGTCTTCGGCGGCCTGGTCGGGTTCGTCCCCGGCGTGCCCGAGTTCGAGATCGATCCCGAGTAGATCCTGATCGGGGTGCTGCCGCCGCTGTTGTTCTCGGCCGCGGCGTCCATGCCGACGATGAGCTTCCGCCGCGAGTTGCGCTCGATCACCGGGTTGTCGGTGGTTCTCGTCGTGCTCAGCGCCCTGCTGCTCGGCTGGTTCTTCAGCGTCACCCTGAACATCTCGCTGGCCTGGGGCATCGCCCTCGGCGCCATCGTCAGCCCCACGGACGCCGTCGCCACGGCGATCGCGCGCCGGGTGGGCGTCCCCAACCGGGTGCTCACCATGCTCGAGGGCGAGAGCCTGCTCAACGACGCCAGCGCCCTGGTGCTGCTCCGCTCGGCGGTGGCGGCGGCCGCCGGCGGGGTCGCACTCGGCGGCGTCGTGCTCGACTTCCTGTGGGCGGTCACCGGCGCCGCGCTGATCGGCTTCGGCGTCGGCTGGCTGCACCTGTGGCTGCGTTCGAAGCTGTCCGACCCGGCCACCTCGACGATCATCTCCTACGCCGCGCCGTTCCTGGCCGCGGTTCCCGCCGAGCAGCTCGGGGCGTCCGGCCTCGTGGCGGCGGTGGTCGCGGGACTGGTCTCCGGGTTCGGCGCGCCACGGGTGCTGACGCCGCGGGCGCGACTGTCGGACTCGCAGAACTGGAAGACCGTCGAACTGGTGCTGGAGGGCGGCATCTTCCTGCTGATGGGGCTGCAACTGCACGGCCTGATCACCCACGCCGGGCACGCCGAGGGGACGCTGCTCACCGTGTCCTGGGTGGCGGCGGCCGGCTGGCTCGGATCGGTGTTGATCCGGGCCGCGTATGTGGCGTCGCTGGTCTGGCAGATGTCGCGCCGCACCCAGCGGCGGCAGAGCCGGCAGGAACGCATCGACCAATGGCAGGGCTACCTGGAGCAGCGGCTGGCCAACCCGGAGGAGCCGCCCGAGCCCCCGGCGCCGCCTCGGCAGCGGCGCGGTCCATCGCCCGCTCGCAAGGCGAATCCTCGGCTGTGGAGCACCGATCGGCTCTCGATGCTGCTCACCCGGCTGCGCCGCGAACGGGCCACCATCGACTACCTGGTCAGCAACCCGATCGGCTCCCGCGAGGGCGGCCTGCTGGTCTGGGCCGGCATGCGCGGAGCGGTGTCCCTGGCGGCGGCCCAGACGCTGCCGTCCGACACCCCGGGACGCCCGGTGCTGCTGCTGGTCGCCTTCGCGCTCGCCGGTGGATCGCTGCTGCTGCAGGGCGCCACGCTGCCGCTGGTGGTGCGCCGGCTGAGCCGCCCGGTCACCGACGAGGACCGCCAGACGGACGCCGACGAGCGCGAACGCGTGCTCGACCTGCTCCGGCAGACCGCCGAGCGAGAACGCACCCGAGTCAGCGATCGCCCGTTGAAGCGGGTCGAGCTCGACGTGCTCGCCGCCCAGCGGGCCGCACTGCTGGACGCCCGCGACGACGGCGTGTTCGACGCCGAGGTGCTCAGCCATGCCCTGGCGGTGGTGGACGCCGCACAGATCGGCCTGGAGTTGCGGGGCGCGCCGGACGAGGAGTGAGGGCGGCTGCAACGTTTCTCGCGCGCCCGGCGTGGTTGAGGCATGAACGCATCTCGATTCCGCCTGTGGTTGCCGGCCGTACTG
>CALMIQ010000088.1 GCA_937863965.1 uncultured Micropruina sp. | reverse complement strand
TCTCGGCCGTGCTGATCGCCACCCTGAGCGGCTTCTGGCTGGTGGCCGCCGGCATGGTTGCCGCCGGGCTGGCCTCGGGGTTGCTGCAGCCGATCAGCACCGTGGTGCTCACCGAACACGTCCCGGACGCCCTGCGCGGCCGCGTCTTCGGCGCCTACTCCGCTCTCGCGATGGTGGCCAGCCCGCTGGGTCTCGGCCTGATGGCGTTGGTACTGGCCGGTGCCGACCTGTCGGTCGGGGCCTGGGTGCTCGCCGCGGGCTGGGCACTGGTCGGGGTGTATGCGATCGTCGCACCCGGCTTGAAGGACTACGTCCAGCCGCACCAGGAGGATGTCGATGCTGACCATCGGCCAGTTGGCTGACTACGTCGGGGTGACCAGGCGGGCGATCCGGCACTACCACGCGCTGGGCTTGCTGCCGGAGCCGGAGCGGACGGCGTCCGGCTACCGCAGCTACGACGCCCAGGACGTGGTCGAGCTGCACCGGATCAAGGTGCTCACCGACGCCGGCGTCCCGCTGTCGCGGGTGCGCGAACTGGTGGGCGCCGACCCCACCGAGTTCCGCGACGCCACCGCCCGCATCGACGCCGAACTCGCGGCGCGGATCGCGGAACTGCAGGCCACCCGGCAGTCGCTGGCCCGGCTCGCCGAACGGGGCGAGCCGTTCCTGCCGCCCCAGGTCACCCGGATGCACGCCGAACTCCGCACCCTCGGCGTCTCCGAGCGCACGCTGACCCTCGAACGGGACGCCTGGCTGCTCATCATGGTGCTGTTCCCCGACCTCGCCGACACCTGGCTGCACACCCAGCGGGCGATGCTCGACGACCCCGGCTACCGCGACCTCTACCTGCGCACCGACGAGGCCGTCGACTGGTCACCCGACGACCCGCGCATCGAGGAGATCGCCCGGGGCACCATCGAGTGGATGACCGCCTACCGCCCGCCGCCCGACCCCACGAACTGGAACGACGACCGCCTCGCCTACGACCTCATCACCGACTACCGCCGCCACTACTCCCCCGCCTGGCGCCGGCTGATGGAGCGGATGGAAGAACTGGCGCGTGAAGCCGGCTTCGGCTGACCACGCAGTCGCGTCCCACCCGGGGTCACGAGTATGGTGTTTGGTATGGCATCGACACAGAAGATCACCGTGACGATTCCGGCTGAGTCGGTCGCGGCCATCCGGCACCTGGTCACGACGGGCCAGGCGGAGAGCGTCTCCGGTTTCGTTCAGCATGCGATCAGAATCGCACTCGACGACCTGACCGGCTGGGGCGTCACCCTTGCCCAGGCACTGGACGAGACAGGTGGCGCCATGACCCCTGAGGAGCGCGCCTGGGCCGACCGCGTCCTCGGCATCTCCGAGACCGAACCAGGCACCGCCGCGTGAAACGGCGCGGAGTGACCCTGGACGCTGGCCCGCTCATCCAGCTCGACCGTAATGACCGCAGGGTCACGGTTCTGCTGGCGCGCGCACACGAAGCGAGCCAGCCGGTGATCATCCCCGGCAGCGTCCTCGCACAGGCGATTCGCGATCCAGCGAGGCAAGCCCGGCTCGCCCGACTGCTGCGGCAGCCACAGACGCTGGTCGTTCCGCTCGATCGCGTGGACGCGACCCACGTGGGCAGGCTGCTGGCAGCCAGCGGCACGCACGATATCGCCGATGCGCACGTGGTGGTCTGCGCACACCGATCGCAGACCCGGGTGGTGACCAGCGACCCGGGCGACCTTCGACAACTCGATCCAACCCTCGACCTGGTGGCCGTGTAGTCAGCGGTCCTTACAGCATGTGCGGGTAGCCGGTGGTCACCGGCGGCACCAGGGTCTCCTTGATGGCGCGGGGGCTGGTCCAGCGCATCAGGTTCCACAGCGAGCCGGCCTTGTCGTTCGTGCCGGACGCCCTCGCGCCGCCGAAGGGCTGCTGGCCGACGACGGCGCCGGTCGGCTTGTCGTTGATGTAGAAGTTGCCGGCGGTGAACCGCAGCTTCGTCTGGGCGAGTTCGATCGCGGAACGGTCGGTGGCCAGGATCGAACCGGTCAGCGCATACGCGGACGCCGTGTCGACCAGGTCGAGCACCGCGTCGAAGTCGCCGTCGTCGTAGACGAAGATGCCCAGCAGCGGGCCGAAATACTCGGTGACGAAGATGTCCTGTTTGGGGTTGTCCGAGGTGACCAGGGTGGGCCGGATGAACCAGCCCTCGCTGCGGTCGTAGGTTCCGCCGGCGACGATCTCGGCATCGGACGCCGCCCGCGCGGCATCGATCGCCGCCGACAGCTTGTCGAACGCCCGCTCGTCGATCACCGCCGAGGTGAAGTTGGAGAAGTCGCGGACGTCGCCCACCGCCAGCGCCTCGGTCTGGGCGATCAGGTCGTCCTTCACCGCGTTCCACAGTGAGCGCGGCAGGTACGCCCGGGACGCCGCCGAGCACTTCTGCCCCGAGTATTCGAAGGCGCCGCGGATCAGCGCGGTGACCAGCACCTCGGGGTCGGCGCTCGGGTGGGCCAGGATGAAGTCCTTGCCGCCGGTCTCGCCCACGATCCGCGGATACGAGCGGTAGCCGGCGATGTTGGCCCCCACCTGCGACCACAACCCCTGGAACACCCGGGTCGAGCCGGTGAAGTGAATCCCGGCCAGGTCGGGGTGTGCCAGCGCGACGTCCGAGACCTCCTTGCCGTGGCCCGGCACCAGGTTGATCACGCCGTCCGGCAGGCCCGCGGCGCGCAGCACGTCCACGATCACCTCGGCGGCGAACATCTGGGTGAGCGCCGGCTTCCACAGCACCGGGTTGCCCATCAGCGCCGCGGAGGTCGGCAGGTTGCCCGCGATCGCGGTGAAGTTGAACGGGGTGATCGCGTAGACGAAGCCCTCCAGCGGCCGGTAGTCCATGCGGTTCCACACGCCCGGGCCGTTGGCCGGCTGGTTGGCGTAGATCTCCTGCGCGAAGTGCGCGTTGAACCGGAGGAAGTCGATGAGTTCGCAGGCGGAGTCGATCTCGGCCTGCTGCACCGTCTTGCCCTGGCCGAGCATGGTGGCGGCGTTGATCCAGGCGCGGAACGGCCCGGCGATCAGGTCGGCGGCGCGCAGGAAGATGGCGGCGCGCTGGTCGAACGGCATCTCGCCCCACTCCCGCGCGACTCCCATCGCGCCGGCGATCGCCTGCTCGGTGTCGGCGTGGTCGGCCTGCTGCACATGGCCCAGCACATGGCCGTGGTCCGACGGCATGCGCACCTCGTAGCGGTCGGCACCGTGACCGGGCCGGCGCTGGGACCCGAAGGTGCCCGTCAGTTCCAGGGGCTCGGCATCGGCCAGCGAGGACAGGGCCGCCTCGAGCTCGGCGCGCTCGGGCGAGCCGGGGGCGTAGCTCTTCACCGGCTCGTTGACCGGCACAGGAACACGAGTGATAGCATCCACGGCACGAGATTACCGCAGGTAACTGCCGTCACGGCAACAAATATCCGCCGACTCGCGGTTGTCACACGCGATAATCTCTCGCGTCTCAGCCCGCCTTCGCGGCTTCTTCGCGTCGCTTCTTGGCCGCCTCGACCGACGCCCGCAATGCCGCCACCAGGTCGACCACGTCGGCCTGCTGCGGCGCCTCCTCCTCCGCGGCCGGCACCGGCGTCCCGGCGAGTTTGGCCTGGACGACCTCCTCCAGCGCCTCGCGGTAGACGTCGGTGAACTGGCTCGGGTCGAACTCACCGGTCAGCTGATCGATGAACATCCGGGCCATCTCGACCTCGGCGTCCGACACCTTCACGTCATCGGACGGCGCGGCGAACGAGCCGTCCCGCAGTTCGTCGGGCCACAGCATGGTGTGCATCAGCAGCAGGTCGTCCTTGGCCCGGATCAGCGCCAGCGACTCGCGGGAGCGCAACGCCACCTTCACCAGCGCCGCCTTCCCGGCGTCCGCGAGCGCACGCCGCAGCAGCACGTACGGCTTGGCACCCGGTCCGTCGGCCTCCAGGAAGTAGGTGCGCTCGAAGTAGGTGGGGTCGACCTCGTCGACCTCGACGAACTGGACGACGTCGACGGCCTTGGCGGTCGGCAGCGGTAGGTTGTCGAAGTCCTCGGCCTCCAGGATCACCATCCGGCCGTCGCCGGTCTCGTAGCCCTTCGCGATCTCGGTGTATGGGATCTCCTTGCCGCACACCTCGCAGACCCGCTTGTACTTGATCCGGCCGCCGTCGGCGGGATGCACCTGCCGGAACGACAGGTCCTTGGTCTCGGTCGCGCCGTACACCTTGATCGGGATGGTGATCAGCCCGAACGAGATCGCGCCCTTCCAGATGGATCGTGGCATG
>CALMIQ010000087.1 GCA_937863965.1 uncultured Micropruina sp. | reverse complement strand
CGGATGCACCGCGACGTCGTTCTCCGACCACTCTCCGGCGACTGCCACGTAGGATTCCTGGATGCCCTGATGGTGATGCTGGGGGTAGACGGTCGCCGGGGCGAAGAGCACCAGGCCCAGCACGATTCGGTCGGTCACCACGGGTCCTCGAGGGCCGACGATCTCGCAGTAGCCGTACTTCTTCGACAGGTCCCGCGGAACCTTCTCGTACCCGTGATCCCATCAGCTGACCGGAGATTCGGCGTAGCGAACCGCTGAGCGTGCTCAGATCCCCAACGCGATCCCAGGTCCAGCGCTCGACCGAGATGGTTCACCACCGGCAGGTGGGCGGGTTCGCGGTCGATGACTTCGGGGTTGTCCTCGAAGACGTCGGCGACTGCCCCCGGCGGAGCCGAACCGGTAGAGCGCATCGAAATCACCGATCGTTCAGGTGAAGTCAGGATGGTCCTTCAGTCGCGACATCGCCAAGTCTGTCGTTCCCAGTCCGTTTGCAAGGGAGACCACGGTGCGTCCGCGGACTCGCCCCTGGCGACACCCCACCGACACCGACCTGCCGACCCCTGACCCGACAGTTCTGGGAGAAGTTCACCGACGGCACCGTCGCCCACGGGCCCAATACACTTCGGCTCGACCCCGCCACACCCGCCTACCTCGACTTCCGCCAAGGCAGCCCGCTTCGAGACGGGGACCTGTTCCACATCGCCTACCTGCACCTCTGCGGCCTACACCCAGTCCAGGGACCACTTCGCTGGACACCACCAGGACTGAACGCAGAGAGTGGCCCCGATCGGTGGACGCGACCGGCAACACCTGACGCCCCGCCCTCACCGGTTCGGGCCGCCGAACCGACCCCGGCCACGAGGGTGGTCTTCCCAGGAGAAACCCACAACGATACTGTTATCTCAATTAGGATTGAGGTATCGGTATGGATGTGTTGGTGGCGCACCAGGCGCTGGCCGAGGAGAGCCGGCTGACGATCGCGCAGGCATTGCTGACGCAGGATCTGGCGCCTGGCGAGATCGCCGAACGCTGGCAGCTATCAACACCACTGGTCGCGCATCATCTGAATGTGCTTGCCGAGGCTGGTTTGGTGGTGCGTCGGCGGGGCGAGCACGACGGCCGCAAGTCCTATATCGCGTTGCGCCATGACGATCCGGAGGTGGTGGCGCTGGTGAGCGTCGGGACGCCGGTGATGGCGTCGCCGGGCCGGGTGGTGTTCGTCTGCACCCGCAACTCGGCCCGGTCGAAACTGGCGGCGGCCTGGTGGCGCAGGATGAGCAAGGTGCCCGCCCTGGACGCCGGCACAGACCCGGCAGCCGCACCGCACCCGCTGGCACTGCACACGGCAAGCCTGCACAGCCTGGCGGTCGACCCCACCATGCGCGACATGGATGACACGGTGCACGACGAGGACCTGGTGATCGCGGTCTGTGACCACGTCCACGAGACCCTGCCGGGCGAGTTGCCGAGGTGGCACTGGTCGATCCCCGACCCGGTGCCTGCGGCCTCGCCGGCGTCGTTCGATGACGCGTGCCGCACGATCGGAACCCGTGTCCGCGACCTCCACCACGCCCTGAACCCCACCCGGAACGACCACACGACCTGCCCGAGGCTGATGGAGAGGAGCCCACGGTGACCACCGAGGTGCACGACCCCTACGTGACGATCATCGACGACCTGGCCTATTCCTACGACGGGGTGTTCAGCCGCGACGACGTGGCCGGCACGGTCACCGCCGCGCGGCAGGCGTTGGAGGCCGCGGCCACGATCACCCAGTTCCTGCCGGTGCTGGTCGCCAAGCAGGCCAGCGAACAGTTGATGGCCCAGGCGCAAGCCTCCGGACGGCGGGCCAAGACCGTGCCGGAGTTGCTGTTCGTGTGTGTCCACAACGCGGGCCGGTCGCAGATGGCGGCCGCCCTGGCCGAGCACCTGTCCGCGCACCGGGTGCATGTCCGCTCGGCCGGGTCGCAGCCGGCCGGTGAGGTCAACCCGGTGGTGGTCGAGGTGCTGGCCGAACGCGGCATCGCGTTGACGAGCGCCTACCCCAAACCGCTCACCGACAGCGTCTTGAAGGCGGCCGACGTGATCATCACGATGGGCTGCGGCGACACCTGCCCCTATTTCCCGGGCAAACGCTACGAAGACTGGGACGTCGCCGATCCTCACGGCCAGCCGATTGAGGTGGTCCGCGAGATCCGCGACGACATCCAGAGCCGCGTCACCACCCTGCTACGCGGCATCCTGCACTGAACCTCCACCAGCCCACCGACCAACCACCTATCAGTCAGCAAAGGGAGATCACCGTGACCACCACCATCCGTCCATCGGTGCTGTTCGTCTGTGTCCACAATGCCGGCCGGTCGCAGATGGCTGCCGCCTACACCAACCATCTCTCCGGCGGGCAGGTCGAGGTGCGCTCCGCCGGGTCCGCACCCGCCGACAGCATCAACCCGGCCGTCGCCGCGGCGATGCTCGAGGACGGTATCGACATTTCCGCCGAGAAACCGAAGATCCTCACCAGCGAGGCCGTCCAGGCCAGCGACGTGGTGATCACCATGGGCTGCGGCGACGCCTGCCCGTTCTTCCCCGGCACCCGCTACCTGGACTGGGCCCTCGACGACCCCGCCGGACAAGGCGTCGACGCCATCCGCCCGATCCGCGACGAGATCAAGCAGCGCGTCCAGCAGCTGCTGCACGAACTCGGCGTCGACCCGGTGGCGGCATGACCGGCCTGACCAGGTCGTCGGTGTTGTTCGTCTGCGTGAAGAACGGCGGCAAGTCCCAGATGGCAGCCGCCCTGATGCGCCACCACGCCGGCGAGGCGATCGAGGTGTTCTCCGCCGGCACCCGGCCCGGCGGAAGTCTGAACGAGCAGTCCCGGGTCGTGGTGGAAGAGGTCGGCGCCACGATGGCCGGCGAGCACTCGAAACTGCTGGACCCGGCGCTGGCCGCCGGCGTCGACCGGATCGTGGTGCTCGGCGCCGAAGCGGTCGTGGAGCCACCCGCGGGGATGCGGGGCACGATCGAGACCTGGGTCACCGACGAACCGTCGTTGCGCGGCATCGACGGCCTGGAACGCATGCGGCTGGTCCGCGACGACATCGATCAGCGGGTTCGCACCCTGGCCGCCGAGCTCACCGCCACAGCAAACACCACCTGACTCAGGGGGCCGCCGGGGCGGCGGGCTG
>CALMIQ010000086.1 GCA_937863965.1 uncultured Micropruina sp. | reverse complement strand
CCGACGGTGAACCGGCGATCGCCCGCGCCGTTCGGCCCGGGCGCGGCGAAGCCGACGATCGGGGTGACGACGGCGGCGGTGCCGCAGGCGAACACCTCGGTGATCGCGCCGCCGGCGATGCCGTCGAAGACCTCGTCGATGGCGATCCGGCGCTGCACCGCGCGCAGCCCGTGTTCCGGCGCGAGGGTGAGGATCGAGTCGCGGGTGACGCCGTCCAGGATGGTGCCGGTGAGCGCCGGGGTGACCAGTTCGCCGGACGCCGTGACGAACATGATGTTCATCGTGCCGCACTCCTCCACCCAACGATGCTCGGCGCCGTCCAGCCAGATCACCTGCTGGCAGCCGTGTTCGGCGGCCTCGTCGGCGGCGGCCAGGCTGGCGGCGTAGTTGCCGCCGCACTTGGCCGCGCCGGTGCCGCCCTCGGCGGCGCGGGTGTAGTTCGGCGTCGCCCACAGCGTCACCGGTTCGGGATAGTACGGCCCGACCGGCGAGGCGATCACGCAGAAGGTGTACTCCTTGGCGGCCCGGACGCCGATCAGGGTCTCGCTGGCGATCTCGAACGGGCGGATGTACAGGCTCTGCTCGCCCGCCGGGGACGGCACCCAGTCGCGGTCGAGGTCGACCAGTTCGGTGACCGCGGCCACGAAGTCGGCCTCGGGCAGCGGCGCCATCGCCAGCCGGCGGGCCGAGGACGCGAACCGGGCCGCGTTCTTCTCGGGCCGGAACAGTGCCACCCCGCCGTCGCTCTGCCGGAAGGCCTTCAGGCCCTCGAAGATCTCCTGGCCGTAGTGGAAGGTGGCCGCCCCGGGATGCAGCTCGAACGGACGCCGGGCGACGATCGCGCGGTCGTGCCAGCCGGCGCCGTCGGTCCAGATCGCCAGCGCCATGTGGTCGGTGAAGTTCGCCCCGAACACCGGCTTGGCCACGATCGCGTCGCGCTCGTCGCTGGGCGTCGGATGATCGGTGCGGGTCAGGGCGAAGGTGCTCATTGCCGCAGATTAGTCCCGCCGCACCCGCCGCGGCCCGGGCATCCACACCGCGGCGAGACCGGCACCGGCGGGTCGCCGCGCGGTCACGCGTAGGTGAACGGCCTGATCTCGGTGATGCTGACCCGCGGCCCGGGCTCCGTCGACTTCGTCTCCGCCCGGGCGATGCCGATCCGGATCGTGGAGACCGGCCGTCCGCTGTCGACCTCGATGGTGGCCCAGTCGGCCGCCGTCCCCAGCTGGCGCGCGGCGCAGGCCACCCCGTCGAACTCCACGCCGACGAGGGTGGGCAGGTACTCGGCATCGCGCCGCGGATTATCGCCGTGCAGCCCCGGATAGATCATCAACCCCTGGATCCGAGTGGGCTCGCGCAGTTGCAGGACGATCCAGCCGGTCCCCGGCGCCGCCCCGCAGGCCGCCTCCCCCGAGGGCGTCCAGGCCAGGCTCAGCTCCTCGACCTTGCCGTCGATCGCGGCCCCGGGGGTGTTGTTGCCGGCGACCGCGCCGGGCGGCTCGACGCTCACGCCGACCACGGGGACGTCGACGGCCTGACGGTTCAGCGTCGCCCAGGTGTCGGTCGCGCGTCCGACCGGGTTGGCCAGCACCAACCCCGCTGCCCCCGCCACCACGGCCAGGACGGCGGCGGCGCCGATCACCCCCCGCAGCCGGTACCAGCCGGGCACCGACCGCTGGTGCTCGGCCGCGGCCGCGATGGGCGCCTGCCCGCCCGCGACGCGCGGCACGGCCCAGGCGTCGTTCCGGTCGAGCAGCAGGCCACAGCGGCGGCACAGGTGCCGTCCGGCCGGATTGCCCGCGCCGCACCAGGTGCAGAAGCCCGCCCAAGCGGTATCCCGCTGCGGCGTGGGCTGGACGGCGGTGGTGACTTGCGTGGGCGGCAGCGGAGGCCGGGCCCCCGGGGCCGTCGGGGGCGGGCCGATCGGCGTCCCGGCGACGGGCGGCACCGGGCCGGTCGCGGGTCTCGGCTGCGTCGGCGTGGACGGCGTCGTCCGGTCCCAGGCCAGGAACGACTTGCAGTTCTGGCAGAACTGAGCACCCTGCGGATTGGCGGTTCCGCAGTTTTCACAGATGAGTTCGATGCTGGCCACCCCCCATCACGACGCGCGGCGACGCCACTCTATCCGCTCACCCGGCGCCCGCGGATAGCCCTCAGATAAGTCCTTCACGGACGGCATAGGCGACGGCATGCGTGCGATTGCGCAATTGGAGCCTGGTGGTCAGATCGTGCAGCACATTCTTCACGGTGCGTTCGCTGTACGACATCCGCAACGCGATCTCGCTGGTGTCGAGGCCGTCGGCGACCAGGCGCACCACCTCCGTCTCCCGGGGGGTGAGTCCGGTGAAGGTCAGCCCGCGCGGCGCCAGCACCTGCCGCTGCAGCCGTCCGACCTGTTCGAGCAGCCGTCCGAGCAGGTCGGCGGGCACCTCGCCGTCGCCGGCCGCCGCCTTGCCGATGATCCGGGCCACCGCATCGGGGCTCGCGTCGTTGCGCCGCAACAGCCCGACCACGCCGGCCTCGGCGGCGGCGACCAGCGCCGCGTCGTCCACCGCCCCGACGATCAGCACCAGCCGTGGCCGGTGGTCCTTGACCAGCGCCCGCAGGTCGCCCGTCGTGGTCTGGTCCACGACGTCGGCGACGACGATTGCGACACGGGCCAGGGAGACGGAGTCCACCACCAGCACGTCGGGGCGCATCCGCAGTTGGGCGCTCACCCCGGCGTGCGAGATGGGGTCGCGCGCATGAACGTAGGTGGGAATGGCGATCGTCGACATGCGGTCAGTGTGACCGGGCGCGTCAGCACCGGCTCATCAAGGGCTCAACGCCGGCTCAGCGGCCGTTTCCATCCGGCGGAAACGCCGCGAATGGTGGCAGAATTGCGCAGCCCCATCCCCTCTCGACGGCTCGGCCATCACCCATAAACTCGGCGGCAATGAACCGTCCCCGCCACTCCCAGAATCCGGCCGGCACCGGCAGCCCTGCCACCCGGATTCCGTCGTCGGCTGGAGCATGACCCTCGGGTAGGTCCGCATGGAACCGGTGATCTTCCTGGAGAAGGTCCGGCGTCCGGGCCCTCGCGGCCTGGTCCGCGATCGGCTCGACGCCGCCACGGCCGGGCTGCGGACGGGGACCCCGGGACCGCTCACCTCGGCGCTCGTGCTCGGCCCGCCCGGCAGCGGCAAGACCACCCTGCTGAGCCAGCTCGCGGCCCGGGAGCCCGCGGTCGGCTGGTACCGGGCCGGACGCGAGGACGACGCGGCCACCGTCACCCGGTATCTCGGCCATGCCCTGGCCACCGCGCTGCAGGATCCGGGCCTCGCCGCCGCGGCGTCCGGCGGGAGGATCGGCGACCTGATCCGCGAGCTCGACGAGACCGGGCCACGCCCCGCGATGCTCTTCGTCGACGACCTGCAGGAGCTGGCCGGCACCCCCGCCGAACGCACCCTGGAGACCCTGCTGGCCATGCGGCCGCGGGAGATCACGATCGTTCTGGGCAGTCGCCGCGCGCCGTCGATGAACACCTCGCGGCTGGTGGTCTCGGAGGAGCTGCTGGAACTCGACAGCGACGATCTGAGGTTCCGGTCGTGGGAGGTGGAGCAGCTGTTCCGGGTCGTCTACGACGCGCCGCTCTCGCCGGAGGGCGCGGCCGCGCTGACCCGGCGCACCGGGGGGTGGGCGGCCGGGCTGCACCTGTTCCACCTGGCCACCGAGCACTGCGGCCGCGCCGAGCGGGAGCGGGCGATCGGCGAACTCGGCGGCCGCTCCCGGCTGATCCGTTCGTACCTGGCCCGCAACGTGCTGGGCAGCGTGGACGCCGGCCGCCTCGACTTCCTGATCCGGACGGCGACGCTGGGGGTGCTGACCGGCGACCTGTGCGACGCACTGCTGGGCGCGGGCGGCAGTTCCGCCGTGCTGGCCGCCCTGGAGGACGAACAGTTCTTCACCACCTCCACCGACGGCGGCGTCACCTACCGCTACCACCACGTGCTGCAGACCCAGCTGGAGGTGCTGCTGGTCGACGAGCTCGGCGGCCGGGCCGCCCGGGAGCTCTACCAGCGCAGCGGGGAACTCCTGGAACACGACGCCCGCACGGGTGCCGCGGTGCGCGCCTATGCGCGCGCGGAGGACTGGGGCGCGGTGGCCCGGCTGCTGACCGCCAGCTCCGATCCGGCCGAGCAGGACGCCGTGAGCGGGCTGCTGGCGCTGCCGGGGGTTCCCACCGACGACCCCTGCCTGGTCGTCGCGGGTGCGCGCCTGCAGGCCCGGCGCGGGCAGCTGACCGAGGCGGTGGCCGCCTACCGCCGCGCGGAGGGGCTGCTGGACGACCGCGCGTTCACCGAACGCTGCCGGCGCGAACGGCAGTCGCTGCAGCTGTGGCTGCCCGGTGCGGCGGCCCCCACCCCGGCGGCCGCCGACGGGATCTTCCCGGCGTCCGCGGAGTTGCGTGCCCTGACCCGCGCCGGCTCGGCCGCGGTGACCACGCCGCTGGCCCGGGGCCTGCAGCTGCTGATCGCCGACCGATGGGACGACGCCGTGCACGCGCTCGGCCGGGTCACCCCCGGCGACGGCTGGCCGGGTCTCGCCGCACGCCTGGCCGAGCAGTGCGTCCCGCTGCTGCGCGGCGACGACACCCCGGACGCCGGGCGGGTGGAGGCGATCCTGCTCGATGCCGAGCTGGACGGCTGGCCGTGGCTGGCGCGGATCGCCCACGGCGTCCAGCTGGCCGCCCTGCTGGTCTCGGCCACCGACGAGTGGACGGCGTCCGCGCTCGAGCTGCTCGACTCGCTGCGGTACCAGGATCCGTGGACGGACCTGCTCACCTCGGTGGCGCTGGGGGTGGGCTTCGCCCGGGCCGGCCGCGCGGAGCCCGCCGCGGACGCCCTGGCCCACGCCGGCGAGCTCGCCGACACCCTGGCCGCGCCGGCACTGCGGGCCTGGACCGACCGGTTGGCGGACGCGATCCCCCGGCTCGGCAGCGTCGAACCCCGCGACGACCGGGCGGATCCCCGGCGCGAACCCGAGCCGCCCCCGGTGGCGCTCACCTGCCTGGGACGGCTCGGGCTGACCGTGGCCGGCCGCGAGGTGGACCATCTCGCGCTGCGGCCGCGGGCCCGCTCGCTGCTGATGCTGCTCGCCGTGCACCACCGGCGTCCGGTGCACCGGGAGTACCTGATCGAGCAGCTGTGGCCGGATTCGTCGCTGGCCTCCGGGGTGCGCTGCCTGCAGGTGGCCGTCTCCAGCATTCGGCAATGCCTGCACGCGGCCGGGCTGAGCCAGCAGGCGGTGGTGCGCGAGGGCGACGCCTACGCGTTGCGGATCGCCGGCGCCAACGACCTGGAGGAGTTCGAGCGACTGATCGCGGACGCCGCCCGCAGCGACCGGGACACGGCGTTGCGGCTCCGCTGCGCCGCCCTCGCCGTCTATGCCGGCGACCTGTTCCCCGAGGCCGGGCCGGCCGAGTGGGTCGTCGACGAACGCGACCGGCTACGCCGGCTGGCGGCCGTGACGGCGACCGCGGCAGCGTCGGACGCGCTGGCCGCCGCCGATGCGCGCACCGCGCTCGATTGCGCGCATCGGGCGATCACCCTCGACCCCTACCAGGACTCCGCCTGGGGCCTGGTCGCCGAGAGCAACGCCCGGCTCGGGAACCACGCGGCGGCCGCGGTCGCGTCGCGGGAGCACGACCGGATCCTGGCCGAGCTCGGGCTGACCCGCCGGTGACCCCGCCGGGTCAGCGCAGGCTCCAGAACGGCCGGGTGATCCGCTGCGCGTTCAGGCCCAGCCCCTTGGGCGCCGGCTGGCGGTCGAGGCCGACCAGCCACAGGTCGTAGCTGCTGCCCGGGCCGCCCTTGGCGGAGACCCGGTTGGTGATCAGCAGGAGCTGCCGGCCGTCCTGCGACCACACCGCCTTGAAGTCGTCGGTCGGGCCGGTGGCCAGGGGCTTCGGGTTCGATCCGTCCCGGTCCATGGTGTACACGTCCCAGTTGGCCGCGACCTTGCCCGCGGCGGCGACCCGCCGGCTGAACGAGATCGTGGCACCGTCCGGCGACCACACCGGGTGCGCGTCCACGCTCTTCGCGGGGGTCAGCGGCGTGGCCGGGCCGGTGCCCTCGACGTCCTGGGTGTACAGCCGTCCGCCGCTGGCCTTCGGCTGATCGCTCGCCCAGTACGCGACCGTCCGGCCGTCCGGCGACACGCTGAAGTCACCGACCCTGGCCCCGGCCGTCCGCAGCGTCCGGATCACGGTGCCGTCCAGGCCGACGGACATCAGCGCACCGGCCGACGCCTTCGTCTGGCAGCTGATCAGCAGCCGGGTGGGGCTCAGCCGGTTCCAGGAGGCGTGCAGGATCCTCTGGCATCCGGTGGGCTGCCGGGACCACAGCTGGCGATCGCCGGAACCGTTCGACGCCATCGCCCGCAGCTTGCCGCCGTGGAGGTAGAGGATCGTCGCCCGCTCGGGCTGCATCATCGGGTTGCTGGCGCTGCCGACGGGCACCTTTAGCGGGACCGGCTTGCCCCCGCCGCGGGCGTCGACCTGGTAGAGCCGCTCGCTGGTGGCACCCTTGGGCCGCATCGGCACCAGCACGATCTGCTCGGGCAGCGCGTCCGCCCGGGGCAGCCCGGCGAGGATCCGGCCGGATCCGTCCAGGGGTGTCGGGGATTCCGACGGGGTGGTCGTCGGGGTCTGCACCGGGCTCGGGGTGGTGGGCGCCGGCGTGGCCGGGGTTCGGGCCGTCTCACCGCCCCACTGCAGGAACGCCAGCACGCCGAGGACGGCCGCGACCAGGACGGCGCCACCGGCGATCAACAGGTTCCGCGGCGATCTCCGCGGGGCGGCTCGTCCGGCGGGCGGTGGCCCACCTGGCTCGTTCCCGGGCTGTTGCCAGCCCGGCGCGGGTTGCCCCGTCCAGGCCGCGGGGGCGGACGCCGCGGTCGGCGCGGCGCCGGCCGGCGGCGGGGAAGGCTCCGCCGGGGGGACCACCGCCGGTGAGGTGGACGCCGGCGGCGTCCATGCCGCGGGAGCCGGAGGACCGTTCCACGCCCCGGGGGCGGACGGCCCGTTCCAGGCCGCCGGCCCGGGCGATCCGTTCCAGGCCGCGGGGGCGGACGGCCCGTTCCAGGTCGCCGGCGCAGGCGGAGCCGGGGGTACCGGTGGCGGCACCGGCGGGGGCGGAGCCGGCGGAGCGGGAGGCGGGGGCGGCGGCACGGGTGGCCGAGGTGGCGGCGCCCCCGGGGGCACCTGTGGTCGCGGAGGTGGCGATGACGCTGCCGGAGGCGCTGAGTGTGGGGTCACCGGCATCGATGCCGTCGCCGCCGGTTCGACCGGCTGCCGTGGCGGCGGAACGATCGGGGTCGCGGCTCCGGCGGGCGGGCCGCCGATCGGGGCGGACGCCGCTTCGACCGGGGCCGGCGCCGCGCCGGCCGCGGCCGCCGGCGGGACCTCGACCGGCAGCTTCGGGGTCGCGGTCAGGCAGGTCTCGGCGTCCCCGACCGATCCGATGGCCACCGCGAACTCGGGACGGTCGCTCACCGCGACCGGGGCCGCGAACTCCTTGCCGAGCAGGGTCCGGACGATCGGCGTCCGGCAGCAGCCGCCCACACCCACGAGCGCGGTGAGGTCGGCCGGCGCCAGGCCGGCGTCGCGCAGCACCTGGTCGATCAGTTCGAGACCGGTCCGGATCGGCCCCCGGATCAGGCCCTCCACCTCGGTGCGGCTCAACGGCACCGACCCGGCGGCGCCGGGCACGGAGACCTCCACCCGGGACTGCGTCGACAACGCCTCGCGGGCCGTCGTGCAGGCCCGCCGGATCGCCGCCGCCCGGGCCGGGTCGCCCGCGTCCCGAGCGCCGCCCAGGCCGCCCGCGACGAGCCGGGACACGGCCTCGTCGAAGTCGTTGCCGCAGGGGTGCTCCGCCCCGGTTGAGGCCAGCACGGTGAACCCGGCCGAAACCCGCTCCAGCACGGCCGCGGCACAGGACGCCGCCCCCAGGTCGAACACCGCGATCCGGGCCCCGAGTGGCACCAGCACCTGGGCCGCATAGCCGAGGGCGGCCGCCTCGGCCTGGTCGATCCGGCGCACCGGCCCGAGTTCGGCGGCCTCGACCGCGGCGTCGAAGGCCGCGCGCTGCACGTCCCCCCACCAGCCGGGCACGGCCAGCACCACCTCGTCCGGCGGTTCCCCGAGCTGCTCCGCGGCCCGGTCGCGGGCCAGCCGCAACAGCGCCGCGGTGGCCTGCTCGTCGCCCAGTCCGGGATCGCGCACGTCGACGACGGACGCCTCCGGGCGGCCGTCTCCGAGCACCACCAGTGCGGCCGCGGCACCCGGTCGCAGGGCCGCGGCCATCAGTGTGCTCGTGCCGAGATCGATGCCCAAGCGATACGCCATGTCCGAACCTAACCGCCCTCGCCGCCGCTGAGAACCCTGATTCGGTCAGGAGCATCGGAAACGCGCCCAGATACCCCTGTCACGTCTGCACCACCACGGCGTGCGGGACGTGCGCCGGGGTGACGGCCCGGATCACCGCCTCGAGCCGGGCCAGGTCGATCCCGGCGCCGCCCGCCGGACGCAGCGTCACGGTGACGCCGGTCTCGGCCTGCCCGGGCAACTCCCCACCCGGCGTCGGCGACCAGCGGGCGGCGCCCGACTCGGTCACCTCGGCGTCCACCCCGAACACGCTCTCGACCGCCAGCTGGATGCTGCGGCGGGTGCCCCGGGTGGCGTTGACGGTGCCGGCCTGCTGCAACTCGCGGCGCCGCGGGACCGGGCCGAGTTCCTGGTCGCCGCCCAGCCCGAGCCATTGCGCCAGCCAGACCAGCATGTCGTCGGGCGCGGTTGCCGGGTCGAGATGGCCGACGAAGGTGTCCAGGTCGAGGATCACCGGCGCGAGGAGTTCGTCGAAGCCGGCGCACAGGCTGCGGGCGAACGGATCGTCCCGCAGCATGGCCGGCAGGGTCTCGACCAGGGGATGAGGGCTCAGCAGGCCGTCGATCGTGCCGCGCATCACGGCTCCACTCGCACCTGGTGGTCGAAGGAGTAGACCAGGCCGGTCGCCGGCAGCTCCAGGCGGTTGACCGCAGCGCCACGGGTGCCGGTGTCGGCCTCCGCCGGGAACAGCGCCACGCTCACCTCGCGCGACATGTCGACGCCGGGGATCCGCGCCAGTATCGCGTTCACCTCGTGCGCCTGCACCGCCCGTCCGAACGGCCAGCCGGTGCCGTCCGGGCCGCCGCTCAGTGGGTCGTACAGCCGGTACAGCGCCCGCAACACCTCGGTGCGCAGGGCGGCGGGGTCGAACCGCGGACGCGCGCTGAGCCGGACGACGGCGGTCAGCCAGACGTAGTCCGGCGGCTGGACCAGCAGCCGGGTGCCGACCAGCCGGCGCTCGTCGAGGTGGTTGCTGATCCGCTCCAGGATCTGCCAGGGCGGGTCGAGATCGGCGCGCTCGATGCGGCCCAGGTCGTCGCCGGCGACGTGCGGCACGACGAGCAGCCGGACGCCGCCCACCACGCCGGCCTCCGGGATGCAGGCCACCCGGGCCGCGTCGGGGGCGGCGTCGCGGGCCAGCTCCTCGAAATCGGCGGTCGTCACCGCGCGGCCGCGGGAGCGCAGCAGCAGGGGTCCGCGGGCCTTGGCGTCGGCCAGCGTCTCGGCGTCCGCGCCGCCGATCGCCGGGTCGCGGTTCTCCACCCGCGAGACGTACGGGATGCTCGTCTTCAGCACCCGGACCTGGCCGCGGGCCACATTGCCGGCCTGCCCCCCGCCGGTGCGGTACGACTCGAGCCGGAGGATCGCCCCGGCGGGCGGCACGTCGCCGTAGCGGCGCAGCGCGCCGTCCGCGGTTCGCAGCGCCGGGCCGAACTCGACCTCGCCGGCGTAGGCGTCGATCCGGAAGTGTCGGTCGTCCGGCCCCGACTGGGCGAAATGCGCCACCTCGGTCCATTCCTGGGCGTTCTCCCCGACCAGGGCGGTCAGCCTCAGCGGCGCCTCCGAGGCGACCACCGGACGCCGCTGCAGCGCGAACCGCTGGGCCGGCGTCCCGTCCGAGCGCCCGATCACCTCGCTGTGCACCACCTCGGCGTGGATCGTCGCCGCCGTGCCCCCGATGGTGTGCGCGGCGACCGCGAGGATGGTCGGCGACTCGACGTAGGTCGGCTGCCCGGGCTGCGCCACGATCAGCCGGCAGCGCAGCCAGCCGGCCCGCTCGCGGGCGATCACCGAGGCCCGGTGGCTGCTGGGCACGTGCAGCACGACGTCGCCGGGCTTGTTCAGGCCGCCGGTGTCGTCCGAGCCGAGGTCGCAGGCCACCCAGCCGTCGTCGGTCCAGGCCTCCCAGATCAGCGGCGGATTCCGGGGGTCGACGCCGCGGCCCGAGACGGTGCAGTCGAACCGGAGCAGCACCGCGCACGACGGCACCGCGTCCGAGAGCCCGATCAGCAGCGCGTCGCCGACGGTGGGGGCCGCGCTGAACGCCGGGAACCCGCCGCGGCCGACGGTGCTGGTGGTGTCGGTCGGCGTCCCCCGCACCGGTTGGGTCGCCGCCCGGCTGAACGAGCAGGGCACGATGGCCAGCTCGTCGAGGGTGCTGAAGGTGACCGGGTCGGAGACGTCGGTGCGCGGCGTCGCGACCCGGCTCTCGGCCCGCACGATCACCGGCTGCGGCTGCGGCGCGGCCAGCCAGAAGGTGGCCGAGCCTCGGGCGGCCGCCGGCGGCCGCAACTCGACCCCGATCAGTTCCAGGAATTTGATGTAGTTGCGGTCGGGCACCCGGTTCAGCCGGTAGATCAGCTGGTCGACCATCTGGGCGACGGCCTCGATCAGGGTGACGCCCGGATCGGAGACGTTGTGGTCGGTCCAGGTCGGGCAGCGTTGCTGCACCAGCCGCTTGGCGTCGTCCACCAGATCCTGGAAGCCCCGGTCATCGAGGTTCGGCGCGGGCAACATCAGGCACCTCCGTTCTCCGGGGTCGCGGGAAGCTCAGGGGTCGCGGGAATCACATAGAAGGGGAAGACCAGGTTGCGCGGGTCGTTCAGGCTGCGGATCGAGTAGCGGATGTCGATGTAGAGCACCCCGGACGCCATCGCGTCGAACCCGACGCCCACGTCGAGGACGTCGATCCGCGGCTCCCAGCGGTCCAGGGCCTGGCGGACGTCGTAGGCGATCTGGCCCGCCGTCGCCGACGAGGGGGTGTTGAAGACGTGGTCGTGGATCCGGCAGCCGAACTCGGGCCGCATCGGCCGCTCGCCGACCGCGGTGCCCAGGATCAGCCGGATCGCCTGCTCGATCTCGCGGTCGCGGGTGACCAGCGCGACGCCGCCGGTGGCGTCCGTGCCCAGCGGGTAGTTCCAGCCCGCGCCGATGAAGTCGATGTCGTTGCCCTGGACGGTCATGGTCAGCCTCCGATCAGCACGGTCGGGGCGCCGACGACGATGGGGGCGCCGCAGCCGGCCAGGTCGCCCATCCGGGCCGCGGGCATCCCGCCGATCAGCACGGTCGGGCAGCCGGGCGGGACGATCGCCGACGGCGGATGCGGGCCGGCCGGCGGCGGGAAGGTGCAGATGTGCGGGGTTCCCACGGTTGCTGCGGGCATCCCGGCGATCAGCACCGTGGGCACGCCGGGCGGGCCGATGCTGCCCGGGTGGCCCGTCAGGTCGCCGACGCGGGCGGCGGCGGGCATCAGGACCACCCCCGTCCCCGCGGCGCGGCCGCGGTCAGTTGAGCTTGATCAGCCCGGCCTGGATGTTGCACAGCGAGCCCCCTTTCACCTCGGTCGTGCCGCTGCCCTCGAGCTTCGCGTTGACCCCGGTCAGGCTCAGCGACGAGCCGGCCTTGACGTCCACCGCGCCACCGCCGCCGTCGACGCTCACCCCGGCCGACGCCGAGAGCGAGATCTTGTTGCCCTTCAGGTCGAGGTCGGCGCTCGCGGAGTCGATGGTGATGCCCTGGGTGCCCTCGATCACCACCTTGCCGTCGGCGTGCAGCGTGATCTTCGCGCCGCTGTGGTCCATCACCAGGGTGAGCTTGTCGCCGGTGGTGGTGGCCCGGATCCCCTCGGAGCCGGAGGCGTCCACCAGGTCGAGCCGGTGGCCGGCACGGGAGACCAGCGACCGCCGGTTGACCTGCCCGGTGCCGCCGTCGACGAGGTCGACGGGGCCGCGCGGCATGGTGTCCACCCCGTTGAACAGCCCGCCGATGACCACCGGACGGTTGACGTCGCCCTGCTCGAAGGCGACCAGCACCTCGTCGCCGACCTCGGGCAGCAGTTCGGTGCCGCGGTCCTTGCCGGCCCCCGGTTGGACGGTGCGCGCCCAGTCGCTGACGTAGTCGTCGGAGAGCCAGGGGAAGGTGAGCCGCACCCGGCCGGCCTGCTGCGGGTCGCTGGCGTCCGAGACCTGGCCGATGGCGATCCCGGTGGGGACCCGGCGCACCCCGCCGCCGCCGGTGAGGCCCAGCATCGTCCGGTCCCGGCGTCCGGTCACGGCGAAGGACGTGGTGTAGCCGGTCTGCGGGTCGAAGCGGTGCCGTGACGTGGTGATCGTGTACTTCCCGTCGAACGGGGCGCCGAGCCCGTCGATGGAGATGGCCACGCCGGCCCGCAGCTCGGGCCGGCCGCGCGCGGTCCCCTCGAACTCGGCGAACGAGCTGGCCAGTTCGTCGGCGAGCACCCGGGCGGCCTCGTCCACCTCGGCCTGGGCCCGGTAGGGGACGTCGGTCGCCACGTAGGCGGGGCCGCCGAACGCCTTCGCCAGCTGCCCCGGGGTGACGGCGGGCAGTTCGATCCGCTGGGTCTGCGCCGGCTTGCTGGCCCGCAGCGCGGTCTTGGTGGCGACGTCCCAGCCACGGACCTCCACGGTGTCCACCTGGGCGGCCGAGGTCAGCACGGCACGGAACCGGAGCAGGTCCTTGCCCAGGGTCAGCACCAGCGGCTGGCTGCTGGCGGTGCCGCCGGCGGACGGGGCCGCGCTGGCGTCGACCGGCTTGGTGAAGCCGAACACCCCGTCCCGCACCGACACCTCGAGGTCGTTCGCCCGGCCGAGCGCGGACAGGATCTCCCAGTCGGTCTGGCCGGCCTGGCTGTAGTGGTCGTAGACGGTGGTGGTGGAGGCCACCTCGCCGACCCGCAGGCCGGCCCGCTGGGCGATCGCCATGGCGATGTCGGACGCCGTCGCCTGCAGGTAGCTGGCGGTCACCCGGCCGCGGAAGAAGCGGTGCAGCTGGTCGTAGCCGCGGATCACGGTGAAGGTGCCGCCCTGGTCGAATTCGGCCTCCAGCGCGGTGATCTCGCCCTGGATCAGGACGACCGGCTGGGCGCCGTCGGCGACCTGCACGCTGATCTTCGCCGACGATCCGACCTGGACGCCGAGCTGGCCGAGCACCTGGCGGTTGGGGTCGCGGAAGCGCAGCACGAACGCGTCGGGCAGCTGCTGGCTGTCGTCCACGTAGGCGGCGATCAGCAGCGGTGCCGTCTCGGCCGGGAGCGGCTTGCCGTCGAGTTCGACCAGGCAGGTGCTGGTGATGCTGGTCATCGGACCCCCCCGGATCGGGCGCCCTCGGACTGCGCCAGCTCCTCGGGGCTGGGCAGCAGCAACAGGGTGCCGGCCGGCACCCGCAGCGGGTCGTCGATGGCGTTGAAGCGGGCCAGCGCCCGCCAGGCCGTCGGATCGCCGTACTCGGCGAAGGCGACCGAGGCCAGTGAGTCGCCGGCCACGGTGCGATGCACCCGGCGCACCTCGTAGCTGCCCGAGGTCGGGTTCTGCTTGCGGAACTCCTCGCCCGGCATCTCCTCGAGCTGCACCGAGCAGACCGCTCGGATCGGCGTCCCGTCGGCGCTGAACAGGGTGAGCTTCGCGCTCACCGAGGTGATGAACGCCGGGAAGCTGGCCGTCGAGCCCCAGTGCAGCACCACCAGCGGCGGGGACGGCTTCTTCTGCGCGATGCTCTCGGCGGTCGGCACGCAGCACGACATCAGCGTCTCGACCGCCTTGACCACCGACCCGTCCTGGGCCGCGGTGGCGTCGAAGAACATCTCCAGCGTCATCTTGGCCGGCTCCGAGCCGTTGAACTCGGGCGGGCCGGCCTTCTTGGCGCCCTTGGCCGGCTTCCGCTCCCACTTGGCCGACTTGGTGATCGTCACCTCTTTGGGGTTGAACTGGAACGGCAGCGCGCCGCGCTTGGCGCCCGCCGAGCCGCCCGAGGACGGGTCGTAGATGGTCAGCTGTGCCTTGTCCATCCGCGGCCGGCCCTTCACCGGGGCGCCGCCGCCGGGAGTCTTGTCGCCCGGCTGGGTGACGTCGGCCATCGCCGCCGAGGTCATCAGCGCAATGGATGTGCCGGTCATGTTCGTTCCTCCGCTCGGCCTCAGGCGCCGCCGGCGCCCTTGGGCAGGAAGCCGTGATGGGCCAGTTCCACCGTCTCCATCGCGACCTTCGGGCTGTCCGGGTTGAGGCTCGGCCCGCTCCAGCGGACCGGGATGACGCCGTCCAGGTTCCACACCGCGACGACCTCCCGGTCGCCGGTCATCGCGGTGATGGTCGCGGTCTGACGCCGGACGCCGGACGCGAAGCTGCACAGCCAGGCGGTCAACTTCGCGCTGTCCCGGCAGACCGGGCGGCTGAGCTTCACGTTGCTGTACTTCACCCGGGTGGGCAGCTGCCAGACGAAGCCGTTGTTGCCGCCCTCTTCGCGCTGCTCGATGACGACCTCGAGCCCGAGGCCCTCACAGGTGTTGAAGGCACCGATCTCGTTGTCGTCGATCGTCACGCTGAAGCAGACGCTGACGGCCGGATCCTTGTTGTCGGCCACGATCACCTTCCTCCCAGTCCGGTCATGCCAGCTCGGTCATCCATCCGGCCCGCTCGCGGTCGAGCCACAGCTCCTCGCGCAGCCGCGCCGCGAGCGGTTCGTACAGTCGCCTGGCCAGCTCGTCGATGTTGCCGCCGCCCGCCGCGGCGACCGCGCCGGCGGTCCCGGCCGCCGCCGGCGCACCGGGCGCGGCGGCCGGTTCCGATGGGGCGGGCACGGCCGGCTCGGCCGGGGGTTCCGCCTCGGCCGTCTGCCGCTGGACGTCCGTCCCGCCGTACCCGGACTCGGAACTCTCGGCGGCGAAGCCGGCGAACATGGCCGCGAACGACATGCCCTCGCCGAGCGCCGGCCCGGTTCCGGCCGCCCGGGCGGACGGGGACCGGACCAGCATCAGCGGCGGCTGGGGCTGCGGGGCCGCGGGCGGTTCGGCGGTGACCCGCTGCACGCCGGGCGCCGGGGTTGCGGACGGCCTGGGCGCCGCGGTCGCCGTGTGCGGGTCCGGAGGCGTGCCGGGGGTGCGGCGCTGGACGGCGGCGATCGGCGGCGCGAAGGCGGCGGGCGGAAGGAACCGCTCGGCAGCCGGCGCGTCCGCCGGGTCGGCCCGTCCGGGACGTCCCGCCGGCTCGGTTGCGACCGGCAGCGGGGTTGGGGTCGATGACCCGCCCGCGGTCGGCCCGTCGTCCCGGGCCCGCCCCAGGATCTCGGTGCTCAGCCGCTGCACGACCGGCGCCCGCAGCGGGAGCGGCCGATCCCGCTGCGCGGCGTCCGGGGGGCTTCCGGGGATGGTGCCGCCCGCACCCGCCCCGGTCGCGGCCGACCCGATCTCGGCCGGCGGCGAACTCACCGGGAGCCGTTGCACGACCGGGGCGTCCGGGGTGGTCCGCGGAGCCGGCGGGTGCGTCGCCACGGGCAGGTCACGAGCCGCCGACAGGCTCTGCACGACCGGCTGACTCGCCGGCAAGGGCCCGTCCTGCGACTCGGCGTGCTCCCCGAGCAGGGGCCGGCTCGCGTCGTCGGAGGCGTCCGGCGTCCCCGGCCACGCCGCCTCGGCGTCCGGGCCGCCGGAGGCGTGGGCGACGACCAGCGGCACCTCGGTGAACCCGGGTTCGCCCGGCGCCACGGCGTCCGCCTCGTCGGGCGCGCGCTGGGTCGACACCGCGGCGGTCACCGCCGGCACCTCGGACGCCGGCGCGCCGATGCGCTGGACCACCGGGGCGCGGGTCGATGGACTCGGCGTGGCGGCCGGGATCACCGGCGGCACGACGTCCGCCCGAGCGGCCGGGGACGGACCCCGGGTCTCACCGCCGGAAACCACCGGCAAGGCCGCGTGGCGGGGCTCGGCCAGCCGCTGCACGGACGGCTGCTCCTGCCGCGGCCCGGGGCCCGGCGCGGCGGCGGGACCGGTCGCGACCTCCGCCGGCGTCGGCGCCCGCGAACCCTCGGGAACGACCGTCCGCTGCACCGCGGTCGGGCCGGTCACGGACGCCTCGGCGTGCCGGTGCAGCACCGGCAGGTGGGACGACGCCGGGCCGCCCGCCGGTTCGGCGGCCTGGGCGGCGACCGGAGCCGGCGCGGCCTCCGTCACGAGCGGCGCATCCGGCTCGGCGGCGTCGGCCTCGGCCCGCTCCGGAGCCGTGGTCGCCGGCTCGGTGACCCCGGTCCCGACCGGCTCGTCGTCCGGATGAGCGGACTCGGCGGCCGCGGATTCGTTGACCGGCCGGCTGGGTTCCTCCGTCGCGCGGGCGACCGGGTGCCGGTACTCCAGGGGGACGACGGCCAACTCGGTGGCGTCCGCACCCCAGGTGGTTCGCCGCTGCACCGTGGGCGCGGCGGGGGCGCTGCGCGGAACGACGAGGTCGGGGCCGTCATGGAGGTGTGGCCGGCCGGGTGCCGCGAGTCCCTCGACCAGGCCGCCGACCGACGGATCCACGCGATGGCTCAGCGGTGCGAGCAGGCTGGGGTCGCCGAAGGAGGCCAGCGAGTCGCGGAAGTCGTCGTTGATGGCGACCGGGGCGATCGGGTCGGCCAGCACCCGCTGCAGCCGGGGGACGTCGTTCCACTCCCCCGGCGCGGGAACGGACGCCACCGCCGGCGCCGTGCCGGTCGGGGCGCTCGGCGTCCGGTCGCCCCGGAGCCTCGCCAGGGGCCGCTCCCACCAGGCCATCTCGTCACCTCCTCCCAACCTTGGGGACTCCGTTGCTCAGGACTCCTGGATGCGGGTGTTCAGCGCCGCCACCTCGGCGACGAAGCGCTGCCGCTCGGCATGCTCGAGGTCGAGCAGGTCGTCCCGGGACCAGTGCAGGTAGTAGGCGAGGTACGCGACCTCGGCGTAGAGCCGTTCGGGCGCGTACGTCGCTATTCCCCCAGGCGGCCCCCGGAGACGTCGACCGCGAAGCGGTGCTGACAGGCCGGGCAGGTCACCGCGGCGCGGGTGTGCCCCTCGGTGTTCACCCGCCGGTAGAGGTCCTGCAGGAACGCCAGGTCGGCGGCGAACAGGTTCTCGATCACGCCGGCATGGACGTCGGTGACCGCGCCGATCCGGGTGACCACGCGGGCCAGCAGGACGACGGTCAGGTAGGCCGCGTTCTCACGCACCCGGTCGTCCCGCAGCGGGATCAGCTCGTCCCGGGCGGTGGCCAGCCGCATCACGCCGTCGCGGTGCACCGCGCCCGCGGCGTCCACGTAGCCGCGGGGCAGCACGAAACCGAACTCGGTGATCAGGGGCTCCGGGCCGGCCTGCGCCGGCTCGGCGTCGTCGGCCGGACCCCTCGGCAACAGGTCGACCAGTGAGCCCCTGCGCATCACTCGACCTCGATGCTCTCGCAGGTGAGCACCAGCTTCTCGGACAGGTACGACGTGTCGCCGGCCTTGAGGGATCCGATCTCCAGGCTCTTGGGCCAGGCGTTGGTCAGCTTGTAGCGCTTGACCGCGTTGCCCTCGAAGTCGAAGACGATGATCGCCCCGCCGCGGCGGACGTCCGCCATCTTGCCGAAGCGGCTGTCCTTGATCCATTTCTCGAAGCTGGTGTCGGCGGTCAGGCCGCGGGTGAGAGTGATGTCGGGCGCCTTCGGACGGCCCGGCAGCCGCCGGATCTGGTACTTGCCGTCGGGCCCGTTCTCCTTGTACTCGACCACGTCCTGTTCCATCTTCAGGCCGCTGACCTCGGTGATCGCCTTGATCGTGATGCCGTCGAATTCCAGTCCGAAGGAGTGGCCGACGCTGCTATCGCCATCGGGAAGTGCCATTGCTGTGCTGCCTCTCTGGGTGTGGTTTCGTCACTCGCTGACCAGCGAGGTGCCGCCGGAGAACTGGGCGAGCCGGAAGATCACGAACTCGGCCGGCTTCACCGGGGCGACCCCGATCTCGCAGACCACCTGTCCGGCGTCGATGCTCTCGCTCGGGTTCGTCTCGGCATCGCACTTGACGTAGAACGCCTCGTCGGGGGTGCTGCCGAACAACGCCCCGGCGCGCCACTCCTGCACCAGGAAGGCCGCGATGGTGCGCCGGATCTTGGCCCACAGCGCCTCGTCGTTCGGTTCGAAGACCACCCAGTTGGTGCCGTTCAGGATCGACTCCTCCAGGTAGTTGAACAGCCGGCGCACGTTCAGGTAGCGCCACGCCGGGTCGGACGACAGCGTCCGGGCCCCCCACAACCGGATGCCGCGGCCCGCGAACGCCCGGATGCAGTTGATCCCCTCGGGGTTCAGCAGGTCGTGCTCGTTGCGGGTGATGTTGATCTCGATGTCGATCACGCCCCGGACCACCTCGTTGGCGGGGGCCTTGTGCACGCCCCGCTCGGCGTCGTTGCGGGCCCAGATGCCCGCGATGTGCCCGGACGGCGGCAGGTAGCCGAGCGAACCCGTGAGCGGGTTCATGGTCTGGATCCACGGCCAGTTCAAGACCGCGTACATCGAGTCGTAGCGCGCCTTGTCGACCCGCCACTCCTTGATCTGCTGGGCGTTGAAGCCGGGCGGCGGGTCGAGGATCGCGATCCGGTCGCCCATCAACTCGCAGTGCGCGATCATCGCGGTCTGCACCGCCTGGACGCTGTCCAGGTCGATGGAGCCCTGCTGGTAGGCGCTCATCAGGTCGGGCACGCACAGCATGGTGACCTCTTCGATCGCCTCCAGCGCCGCGAAGCCGGTGCGCTCGGCGACGTCGCCGACGTAGTCGTCGGCGCTGAGCCGGGCCGGCGCCGCGGCCGCCGGCGCCGGCGGGGCGACCAGCGTGGTCTGGGTGTTCGCCGGCCGTTCGACCGGGCCGGGCGTGGCCTCCTCGACGTTGACCAGCTTCGAGGCCGCGTTCACCATCGTCACGACGTTCTGCTTGCCCCGCGCCAGGGTGGCCCGGTCGAATTCCTCGGCGACCTCGCCGTTGCGCTTCACCACCAGGCGGAACATGTCCTCGCTCGGGGAATCGCCGCCGGCGTCCGCGATCTCGACGGTCAGTTCGCCGGGCTGCACGCCGGGGTCGATCGACGCCACCCGCAGCCGGCCCAGTTGCGCGGCCGGCGCGCCGGGCAGGGCCTTGGTGCGGCTGGGACGCGCCTGCTCGGCGGCTCCCGGTTCCTCACCGATCCGGACGACGTAGCAGTTGCCGCCGCCGTTCATGAAGTACCCGTACACCGATTGCGCCAGGTAGCTTCCGGCGAGGAACCCGCCGAACGTGGTGGTGAACTGGGTCCAGTTGCTGACCAGCGTCGGACGGTTGAACGGTCCGGACTCGGCCAGACCGACGAATGCGGCCACCGCGGTCCCCACCCCGGCGAGCGGACGTGCGCCCGCGGCCACTTCCTCGACATACACCCCTGGAGACTGGTAGGTCGGCATCTCTGCAGCTCCTCGCTCGTTGGCTCGTGCTTCACGCGCAAGCCTCATCCGTGGGCGGGGACGGCGAAACGGCCGGACGGACGCATCCGGGGGCAGACCGGATTGCCCGCGTGGGCAACGCATCATGACGTCCGAACGCCCGTGTTGGCCGGGTGGACCCACTCTGACGTAGAGCCCGCACCGAGCCCCCGCTCCGCCTCGGCCGAAGTGTCGTACAGATGCGGATGCGCACGCATCAAGATGCTAGAGTCGACAACATGAGAACGACGATCGACCTCGCCGACGATGTCGCCGCCGAAGTGGCACGGCTTCGCCGGGAGCGTGGCCTCGGGCTGTCCGAGGCGGTGAATGAACTGGCCAGAGCCGGCCTCAGAGTCCGGCCGGAGCCCTACGTCTACGAACACAAGTCCTACAACATGGGCGCGCATGTCGACCTCACCAATGTCGGCCGGGTTCTGGACCTGCTCGATGAGTACGACGCCGCAGACCGCCAGAAGGACTCACGTCGTGCTGGTTGACGCCAACATCCTGCTCTACGCTGCGGATCTGGAGTCAACACACCATCGGAAAGCGACTTCGTGGTTGCAGGACGCGCTCGAAGGAAACCAGCGCGTCGGTCTGCCGTGGCAGACAATCGGCGCATTCTTGCGCATTTCCACCAACCCCAGGCTCTTTCAGCGCTCACTCACGGCCGCCGAGGCTTGGGGGATGGTTGATGCGTGGCTCCGGGCGCCGAACGTCTGGGTGCCGACGACGAGCCAGCGCACGCTCCGCATCCTTGGCAACCTGATGACGACCCACGACGTCCGCAGCGACTTGGTGACGGACTGCCAACTCGCGGCTCTCGCCACCGAACACGGCGTCCCGGTGGTCTCGGCGGATTCCGACTTCGCCCGCTTCCCGACCCTGACCTGGATCAACCCGCTGGCTGCCTGAGCCACGAAGCTGCCCTCGAGGAAGCGCTGATCAAGTGCCCGTTCCCGCTGGTTGAGCTTGTCGAAACCCTCATCGGCAACGGTCTCGACAAGCTCGACCAACGAAAATCAGCGCTTCCTTGGCGCAGCTCGATGGGAGCCGGGGTGATCGGACGGGCGCGGCTATCGATCTTCGGGTTCGTTCGGCACGAACAGGCCACTGGCGAGCCGCTTGTACCCGGGCGGCGGCGCCCCGCCAGACGAACCGCCGGCTTTGCGGAGATCCTCGCGCACGTTCTCCTCATGAGCCGCCTCCGAGAACGCCGACTCCGCGGGATACATGTCCTCGACCCGTTCACTGAGGATGCGCGCCATCTGCTGGATCTGCTGAGTCGCGGCGGCCCGGATATGTCCGGGCTGCGGCAGCGGCGCCTGGTGGCCCCGAACGGCCTGCTTCGCGGGGGTGTGATCCGCCACCACCACCCGTTCGGTTCGGGCCACGCTCTCCCCCAAGCGCTCATCCAGGTTCTCCAGCAGTCGGGCCTTTGCCTGACCCAGGCCGGCCTGCCAATCACTCCGCAGCTGGTCGCGCTGCGCTCGGGTGGTGCTGCCTCGCAACTGCTGTGCCGCTCGAGCCGAGCTGCCCTCCCGCAAGCGCGCCGGAAGGGTCTGATCGACGATCGCACTGAGATCGTCGAAGATCGGCCCCTCTTCCCCGGTCTTGACGTTCGAGGCCTGGCGATACATGAGGACGGTGCTCATTGACTTGTCGTCGGCCTTGTCCAGGAATCCGCCCTTGCGGTCGATCGCGGCGCGGCCGAGCACCCGAAGCGCGATGCTCACCCAGCTCACCGGGATGACGTGCTCGGATTCCAGGTGTAGCTCCGGCGGGGTCTGTCCACGGTGCGCCACCTGGGTGCCGCGGGCGCTGTTGGTGCTGTGCTTGCGGACGGGATCGGCCAGGGCCGCCTGGACTCGTTGCTGCTGCTGGGTCAACGCACCATTCGCCGGAACTCCCCCGGGAGTCACCGCGGTCGGCCCTACCCGGCGGTGTGCCTCGACCAACATGTCGCCGATCTGCCGCAGGTGGTTCGCCACCGGCGCCCGGGCAGCCGGGCCGGTCCTGGTGAGGTGCCTGATCTGCTCTTCCTCGGCACTTATCGCGACCCGGCTCTGCTGGTCGGGCGCAGTGGCGGCAACCGATCTCAGCACCACCGCGCCGCTCTTCAGGTCGGCCGAGAGCGTGCGCTCCTTCTCCTGCAGCCGGACCGGGCGACGGATGATGCCGAGCTTCTCGCCAATCGTCTGCGCCTTGGCCTTCACCCACTTCTTGCCCGCCTCGGCCTTCCCCTTCACCCAGGCCTTCCCGGCGGCGACCTTCGCCTTCACCTTCTTGCCGATGCCCGCGATGCCGCGGATGATCGGCCCGGCGAGCTTCAGCCCGGTCTTGATCACGAAGTCGATCGCCTTGTTCACCGGCTTCTGCAGTTTGGTGATGATCTCCTTGACCTTGGCGCCGATGCCGCCGAGCCCGATCAGGCTGGCCAGGAATCCGATGATGATCGGCACCATCTGGCCGAGCACGTCGTTGACCTTGTTCACGACGGCGGAGATGTTGCCGCGGACGATCTCGGCCATCGAGTCGAGGATGGTGGTGACGAACTTGGCGAGCCGACTGGCGTTGTTCACGAAGAACATCACGATGTCGTAGATCAGCTTGCAGGCCTTGATGAAGGCGCCGGCCGGGTTCAGCAGCCCGATCAGCCAGGTGATGCCGGCGGAGATGATCCGGTCCTGCACGAAGTCCTTCACCGAAGTGAAGATCATCTCCTTGATGTCGCCGAGCTTCTCCATCAGCATCTGCCAGAGTCCGCCGATGCCGTCCGGGCCCGAGATGACCTTGAAGATCTCGACGCCCTTCTCCACCGCACCCATCGCCTTCTCGCCGATCTGCTTGACGAGCCGGTTGCGGATGTTGGCCCAGGTGAGTCCGAAGATCGACGCCAGGAAGCCGATGATGCCCTTGATGTCGAACGACTTGGGCAGCTCGATGCCGCCCTCGGCGAGCGCGCCGAACAGCCAGCTCATCAGGCCGCGGCGCAGGTGACCGAGGAAGTCGTCCTTGAATTTGAGGATGCCGCCCTTGACTCCGGCGATCAGGTTGCCGAGGAACTTCACCGGCGCCTTGATGATCTGCCCGACGACGCCGGCCGCCCGGGACAGCACGTCCTTCAACATCGCCACGAGCTCGCGGATGGTGTTGATCACGGCCTTGATGGCGCCGATCGCCTTGTCGACCAGCCCCTTGTTCTCGGCCTGCAGCTCCTCGATCCGCTCGTCCAGGCCCTTGCGCGCCTCGACGTACTTGGTCGCCAGCTCGTCGACCAGCGTCTCCTGCTTGGAGTCGACGTCGCTCTCCAGCTGCTCGAACCGCTCGCCGATCTCTTTGGAGGCGTCCGCGCCGACCTTCTGCAGGTCCTTCGGCAGGCTCTTCACGTAGGACGCGATGTCGGCCCGGCCCTTCGCGATCCGGGTCTTCGCGGCGGTCAGGTCGGTGCCGACGATGTCCGCCACGCGGGAGATGGTCCGGTTCATCTCCTTCAGGTAGAGCTCGCGACCGGCCTCGTAGAACTCGTTGACCTTGGCGGGCATTCCCTTGATCTTGTCCCGGACCCACCGCAGCTTGCCGAGCCAGCCACCGTACCGGTCCTTCTTGTACGCCGACATCTTCGCGCTGACGTAGCTCTCGAACGTCGCCCGGGCCGCCGCCTCGCCGGCGTTGAACTCCTTGTCGACCTTCGGATCGATGCCGTCGAGGATCTTCTTCACGTCGGTCTCGGTGGCGTTGAAGATGCCGTCGATCCGGGTGGTGACCTCGGCCCGCTTGGCCTCGTCCTTGGTCTTCGCCTTGCCCTTGTCGGCCACCAGCTTGGCGAGCGCACCGGCGCGGGAACTCTGCATGCCGCTCAGGCCGCTGGCCGTGTCGGCCTGCGCCTCGGCCTTGCCCTGACCGATCACCCGGGCCTCTTCGGCCCGGTAGGCGGCCGGCGCCGCCTCGGCCTGGGCGGCGGCGGCGCGCTTGTCGGCCAGCGCGTCGGTGAACTGCGGCTCGTTGGATTCGGCCAGTTGCTTCTCGGAGACGTCGGCCTCGGCGAGTTCGTCGTTGGCCTGGTGCGTCCCCGCGGCCAGGTTGAGCTGGTCCGCCGGGGCCGGCTTGGGTACGGCGCCCGCCGCCGGCACGGTCGCCGGGGCGCCGACCGGCTCGGGGCCCATCGGGGTGACCGGCTTGGCGATCGCCTTGGACTGGTCGGGGGGGGCAGCGGTCGCCTCGGCGATGTCGCGGGACTGCCCGGCCTTGCCCTCGGCGACCATGCCCTTGATCTCGCCCTTGACCTCCGCGGTCTTGCCCGACTCCTTGTACTTGTCCGCCTGGGCGAGCGTCTTGGGGGTCTTCGCCGCGATCGCGGCCTCGACCGCCGCGATGAACGCCTTCTTGTCGAAGCTGCCGGGCCGCTGGGCGTCCATCGTGTCGGCCTTGGCGGCCTTGGCCTGCGAGCCGATGTCGTTGGTCGGCGGGATCGCGGCGTCCTGGGCCTCCTTCGCCTTCGCGGACGCCGGGGCATGCGCACGCGCCTGCTTCGCCGTCGTCTTCACCCTGCCGGTGACCGCCACGAACGCGGGATCGTCGTCGGGACGGACCAGCGTCGGCTTCGCCGGCGGCTGGTAGGGGTCGACGGTGGGCTGGGGGGCGAGCTCGACACCCTGGGCCGGCAGGCTCGGCGCCCGGGCCGGGCCGGCCGCCTGCGGCGGCGGTGCCTTCTTGGCGGCGGCCTTGCCGAGCGGGCTGACCGGCGGGGTCTTCTTCGGCGGCGGCACCGGCTTCTTGGCCGCGACGGCGCCCGGTCCGAACCCGCTGCTGGTCACGGCGAGCGCCGACGCCGGGGGCTTGATGCCGTCGAGATCGACGGGGATGCCGAGCGCCCGGGCCGCCTTCAGGCCCTTCTCGACCTTGTCGACCACCGGTTCGTCACGATGGAGCTCGGTTCGCGCCTCCGCCATCTCGCGGGCGGCCTGCGGACCGGGCATCCGCAGCTGGCCGAGCATCAGCGCGTTGATCGCCTCGTTGCCGGCGGCCCGCTGCAGCGCGAGGATCGCGGCGGCACCGAGCGGCGCCGCCCCCGACCGGGCCGGCGCTCGCCCGCGCCGCAGTGCCTGATCGGCGGGCGCGCGGGCACGCTCCTGCATCGGTGGAGCACGCACGGGACGAGTCTCGACCCCAGCCGCGGTGCGGGGAAGGGCCACCGGTGTCGTCCTGAGGGCAGACTTCGCTGCCTGATCGGGCAGTAGTCGCCGGGTTTCCGGCCCGGTTCGGACGCCGACGCGGCTCGCGGCTACACGCAGCCGGCGACGGAGATGACCTGGTAGCGGTGGTGGTGGTTGCGCTGGAACCGCGTGTCGGAGGCCAGCACCGGGAACTCCTCGTCGTTCACCGCGGTGGACAGCCGCGGCACCGCGGGGTCGAAGTAGAGCGGGGTGAACCCCGTCCTCAGCATCACGTCCAGCTCGCCGCCCGGGTCACTGTCGGACGCCATCAGCACGTTGCCACCCTGGTGACCGACCACCATCAGCGAATGCTCCCCGCTCGGGAAGCCACCGCCCTCGCCGCTCATCACCCGGACGTGGACCAGCCAGCCCGCGTCCAGCGCGGCGATGATCTTGGCCATCGAACCGGCCAGGCCGGAGCCGTACTGGCAGACCTCACCGCGGATCACGTCCTCTCCCCGCACGGTGAACACCTTCCGATCGATCTTGGTCGAGGAGGCGAGCATCAGCCCACCGATCCGCGCCTTGGGGTCGGGGTCCGGGATCCCTGTGGCACGCGCCTTCTTGCGGAACAGGTTGGCCAGGAAGCCCGCCTGGAAGCCGCACACCTCGGCCTCGGCCTGCAGCAGGAAGCAGACCTTGAAGGCGTTCAGGTGCGAGGTCAGCAAGGGTTCCGAGCCCGATCCGAGGTAGAGCCCCGACAGCATGTTGTACAGGCCGAGACCACCCATGAACTCGTCGGATCTCCGCTTGAAGATCTCGTTCTGCTGGGGCGGCACGGCCAGCATCAGCGGCTTCGGGCTGACCTCGCGGGCCATGGCCATCAGCGCGGGTGACGCCCCGCCGGAGGAGGCCACGGCCAGGAACGCGGCGGCCTTGCTCCGCACGTTCCCACTGGTGGCGGACTGGTCGTGGGCCGTCCGCACCATCTCCTTGAACGCCGTGGCCGCGCCCGGGCTCAGCCGGGCGGTGTCCGGGTGGGTCAGCATCGCGTTGGCGAGCTCGTTGCTCCAGAAGAACTGGCCCCCGACGAACAGGTCGTCGTGACCGATCACCCTGGCGAACCGGGCCAGACCGGCGCCCGACATGAACTCCTTGATGTCGTTGCGTTCGAAGTCCTGCAGGGCCGAACCGGTGACCGCCGGCTGACGGCGCTCGAACTCGGCGTAGTCGTTGCTGACGAACGCCACCGCCTCCATCGCCAGCCGGAGGCGCTCGACATGGACCCCGACGGCCGCCGACAGGTGCGCCTGCAGGTCCGCCAGGCCGGTCAACGCCGGCCCGGCGGCCCCGGCCGGGCGTTGGATGGCGGCCCCCCGCACGGTCAGCAGCGTGGTGAGGATCTCGGCCATGTTCAGGCCGTTGAGGAAGCCGAACGCCTCCTCGTAGGCTCCGGCCCGGATCATCCCGAGCAGCCCGCCGCCCATCACGGCGATCCGTCTGGCGGGCAGGGCCGCGTCCTTGTCGATGCGGGTGGCCCGGGTCATCAGCAGCTGCTGATCTGCGGCCCCCAGATGGCTCCAGCTGATGTAGAACGTCGGGTCGATGGGGCCGTTGCACGCGCGGAGCGCGCAGGTGATGCGGTCCCGCTTGACCGGGTCCGCGATGGTGAGCAGCGCGCCGGACGCGGCGGTCAGCATCTTCGGGCCCATCCCGGCCGACGGGTCGTCGAAGGTGTCGATGAGGTCCTGGGTGGGCAGGTTCTGCAGGATGGCCAGCGCCTCGGGGTCGGTGTAGCGTCCGGTGATCTCCGCCGCCCGGCTGCGTCGTTGCACGGGCAGCCGGCTCGCGGCGCCGGCGACGGCCGCGTTCCCGGCGGACCGCTGCATCGACACCACGCGGTCCGCGGACCAGTCCGTCCTCGTCCCGGGGCGGGGGCCCGGCCACGGACGCGCCTCGGCGGTGCCCGGGCGCGCAGCCTCGGTTGCGCGATCGTGGGTCGGGGCGTCAGGCCGGGGTCTCTTCCTCATCCTCGTCCTCGCGCTGGACGAAGAGCCCCTGGACCTCCTCCTCTTCCGGCTCCTCCTCACGCTGCACGAACAGGCCCTGGACCTCTTCCTCCTCGGGGGCCTCCTCGCGCTGCACCGCGGGCGCCGACACGCCGAGGGCCTGCACCGGCGCCGGGCCGGCCATCACCCGGTCGGCGTTGGCGGACGCCTCGCGCTCGAACCGGTCGGAGGGGTCGCTCACCTTGATGCCGCCGGGCGCGGACGTCCCGTCGACCGGCCCGCTGCGCTGCTGGATCACGTGAGTGAGTTCGTGCGCCAGGGTGGTCCTGCCCTGCTGCGAACCCGGGTCGTAGACGTCCCGCTGGAACACCACGTTCGAGCCGACGGTGTAGGCGTGGGCGTTGACCGCCTTCGCCGAGTCGGCCGCGGCGGCGTCGTCGTGGATGCGGACGTCGGAGAAGTCGTGACCGAGCCGGCCCTCCATGTCCTCGCGGACGTCCGGCTCGATCGGCCGCCCGCCGGAGTTGACCACGTCGTGGACCGGCGAGCGCTCCTCCTCCATCAGCTGCGCAACGGCGCCGTTGCCGGCGCTGCGCTGCAGTCCGAGCACGGCGTCGGGATCGAGGACGTCGGTGCGTCCGTGGCCGGCGGCCCTGCCGGCCAACGCCTGCGCGTCGCCTTCGATCCGTGACCCCTTGGGTCGAAGGGTCGCGATGCGCTCGTCAACCAGGTGATCGTGCATGGTGGCGCCTCCTCGTGCACTCTGGCCCAGCTTGGCACCGCGGCCGCCCGGCTGGAAGACCCCGGGGCGCACCGCCGCATGCCCTTTCGGGCACCGCCGACCGAACGGGCGCCGGATCGGTCACAGGCTCGCGTAGAACCGGCCGAACTCCCGCTCCAGCACCAACCGGCCGAGCTTGCGGTACTCCTGCTCGACGGCGACCACGATCAGCCGCATCGTCACCGGCGTGCCGTCCGCCGCGGCCAGGTAGGCGGCGGTGGTCGCGGCCGAGCGGATGTTGCCGCCGGCGAGCTCGAACGCCGCGGCGAGGAAGTCGAGGTCGATGTCGTCGGCGAGCGGCAGCGGCTCGGCCAGGCAGTGCTGCCACAGCGCCCGGCGCAGCTCCTCGGTGGGCGCCGGGAAGTCGATGATCGCGTCCAGCCGCCGGGTGAACGCCTCGTCGATGTTCGCCCGCAGGTTGGTGGCCAGCACGGCCAGCCCGTCGAAGGTCTCCAGCCGCTGCAGCAGGTAGGCGCTCTCGATGTTGGCGTAGCGGTCGTGGGCGTCCTTGACGTCGCTGCGCTTGCCGAAGATGGCGTCCGCCTCGTCGAAGAACAGCACCGCGTTGACGCCGCCGGCCTCGGCGAAGATCCGCTCCAGGTTCTTCTCGGTCTCGCCGACGTACTTGTCCACCACGGTGGCCAGGTTCACCGTGTACAGGTCGAGCCCCAGATCCCCGGCGATCACCTCCGCCGACAGGGTCTTGCCGGTGCCCGAGTCGCCCGCGAAGAGCGCGGTCACTCCGCGTCCGCGTCCGCCGCCGCGACGCATCCGCCACTCGGCGAGCACCGTGTCGCGGTGCCGAGCGCGCGCCGTCAGGTCGGTGAGGGCACGCCGGACGTTCGGCGTCACCACCAGGTCGTCCCAGCCGACCTCCGGCTCGATCCGCCGGGCGAGCCGCTCCAGGCCGGCCGCGTTCTGTGCCCGGACGCCGCGGCGCAGGTCGTCCGCCGTGATCACCCCGTCGCGCAGGGAGGCGGCGATCCCGGCCGCCTCTATGGCGCGGCGCACCTGGGCGGGGCCGAGCGCGAGATGCCCCGCCAACGCCGCCGGGTCGAGCCCGGCGTCCGCGTCCGCCGCGTCCAGCTGCTGCGCCCACAGCGCCAGCCGGTCGCCGACGGTGAAGACCGGCGCCTCCACCGTCAACGGGTTGGTGCTCGACCATTGCGGATCCCAGGTCGCCACCCCCGCCAGCAGCACCGGCACCCCCGATTCGGTCAGCCACCGGACGATGTCCGGGTGCGCCTGGGCCAGCTGCTCGACGGGACCGGCGACCAGGCCGGCGCCACGCAGCACGGCCTCGCGGACGGCGAGCCGGACGACGGCGTGCGGCTCCGGCGTCGCGACCAGCCGGGACAGGTCCAGCACCACCGCGCCGGTCCCGGCCTCGGCGAGAGCGGCGGCGCCGGTGGCGACACCGCTGCCGAGCAGCCGTTCCCGCAGATGGACCAGCCGGACGCCGCGGGCCAGCGCACCCGCCAGCTGATGCGACAGCGGGGACGGGTAGCCGTCGCCGTCGCCGAGCACCCCGGCCAGCGCGGCGTCGGGGGTGTCGTCGCCCAGCAGGTGCGCGACCACCCGGTCCGGCACCCGCAGGCCCCGGCCGAGCAGCGGCCGCTCCGGGTCCTCCACGACGATCAGCCCATGCCGGACCAGTGGCCGGCTGGGATCCAGCCGGCCCCGGGCCGGTGCCGACAGCAGCGACGCCCCGGCCAACTGCAGCGCCAGCCCGATCGAGGCCCGCCGCCGGGTCACGTCATCGTTCAGATAGCCGTAGAACCGTTCGAAGCGCGGATCCAGGTCGGGCATGGCGGCGAGCAGCAGCAGCTCCACGTCCAGGTCGGTCAGCGTGGCCGACCGGGCCAACCGCAGCAGCCGGACGTCCGGCCCGGCCGCCCGGTCGAGTTCCGCGATGGCTTCGGCCGCCACCGGGACCGGGGCGTCCGCGCCGGCGTCCAGGAGCTGGTCGATCGCCTCGTCGCTCAGGTACAGCCCGCGGAACGCGTCGTCGGGGGCCGGGTCACCGGCCCGCCGTTCGGCCACCAGCGTCCGGACCCGCCACTCCACCAGGCCCGCCCGGCCGATGAGATGGCCGAGCGAGTCGCTCATCGGGTCCTCTTGATGGTCAGCCCGCGCCGCCGCATGGCGACCCGTCCGGAACCGGTCGCGTCGGCCGGCCCGATCGAGTGCGCCGGCTTCCCCGCCCGGCGTCGCTGGCCGGACGACTCATCGAAGTCGCCGTCCTCACCCGTCTGCCGATCGGGGCCGGCTGCGGCCGGGTCTCCGTCGGCCGCCGGCTCGTCCATGAGCGAGACCCGCTCGGTGCCCGGGAAGCCGCCGGAGCCGCCGAAGCTGAACAGCGGGGGCGCCTCCACCGGAGGGCCGACCGGGAACTGCTGCCCGGTGCTCACCGGAGCGCTGACCACGACGTCGATGGACGGCTTCAGCTCACCGCCCAACGCCGACCAGACGTCGGCGAACCCGCGATCCTCCGGCGGCGGCAACCCGACCGTCAACGGCACCGGCAGCCCGATCTCGGCCAGCGGCCCGGAGAGCAGATCGGCCGGCAGCGCGTCGTAGCGCAGGAACGCGCCGAGCAGCGCGGACAGCAGCCGGTGCTCGTCCTCGGGCCGCTGCGTCCAGGCGGTGACCAGATAGGACAGTTTGAAGTGCCGCGGCGGCAGATGCCGGCCGACGATCTGGCTCTGGTCGGCGTTGTACTCGTTGAGGACGCCGCGCTCGCGGCGCCGCAGATCCTCCCTGATGTCGTACAGGTAGACGTCGATCGTCGGCACCGTCCGGCGCCCGGCCCATTCCCGGGTCGGGGCGTCGAAGACCACCTCGACGTCGCGGATCCCGGTCTCGCGGTCGATCAGCGCGCGGAGCGCGGCGTCCACCTCGTGGATCATCCGCCCAGTCTGGTCGCGGACGCCCGCGCGGCGGAGCCACCCGGAGGGCATCGTGGGGGCATCCGGGGGGCATCGAATTGTGCCCGTTGGGGCAGCCCAGCCCTGGCGGCGGAGAATAGTATCGGCCTGTGGCCGACCCCACCATTCGCCTCGACGCCGAGTTCACCTCCGTGCAGCCCGGCGGTCAGGCGCGGGTGAAGGCCACCCTGACCAACACCGGCACCGTGGTCGACGGCTATCGGCTGGAGGTGCTCGGGCCGGTCGCCGGCTGGTCGAGGGTGGAACCGCCCGAGGTCTCGGTCTACCCGCAGCAGGAGGCCACGGTCACCGTCGTCCTGCAGCCGCCCGCCGGCACCGGCGTGCCGGGCGGGCGCCGCGGGTTCGGGGTGATCGCCCGCTCGACGCTCGACCCGCAGTTCAGCGCGACCGCCGAGGCCGAGGTCGAGGTCGCCGAGGTGTTCGACGTGCAGGCCGGGATCACGCCGGCCACCTCACCGGGCCGGGCACTGGGTCGCCACCGGGTGTCGCTGAGCAATGCGGGCAACACCACCGTGCAGCTGCGCGTGGACGCGTTCGACCCGGACGAGGCCCTCGGCTTCCGGGTCCGCCCGGCGACCGTCACCCTGCCGCCCGGCGGCACCGCCGAGGTCGATGTGGCGGCGATCGCCAAGCGCCCGCTGCTGTGGCGGCCGCCGGGCCGCCGCCCGTTCCGCGTGGTCGGCACCCGCACCGACGCGGAACCGGCCCCCGGCCGCGCGGCCGCCCAGGTGAGCGTCGATGCCGCGTTCGACCAGAAGGCCTCCAAGCCGGCCATGATCGGCACGGCCGCGGTGATCCTGCTCGCCATCCTCACCCTGCTCGCACCCCTGATCGTGGAGCAGTTCGTGAAGCGCCCGACGGCGGCCGTACCCTCGCTGGCGGCCCGCGGTGCCCCGCCGAAGCCGGTCCTGGTCTCGGTGCAGGGCCAGACCGCGACGAGCGTGCGGGCGACCTGGGAGCCGATCGAGTCGGTGGAGCGGTTCGAACTCCAGGAGGTCGACAAGAACGGCCAGGACGTCGGGAAGGCTCCCCAGCCGGCCCAGAACGTGACCCGGCTGGAGGTGCCGGACCTGCCCTCGGACACCGAGGTCTGCTTCCGGCTGCGGGCCATCGGGGCCGCGGGGCCGAGCCCCTGGTCCGACCATCGCTGCGGACGCACGCTCAAGGCGCCGCCGACGCCCACCCCCACGCCCACCCCGACGCCGACGGTGCTCCCGCCCGTCGACCCGACCAAACCGGTGCTGCGCGCCACGAAGGTCGGCATCGGCCAGGTCACCCTGGACGGCAACACCGCCGACTGGTTGTGGCGGGACGAGGTCAAGGCGAGCTTCCCGATCGCCGGGACGGCCCCCACCAACGCCACCGGCAGCGTCTACCTGCTGTGGGACGACCAGGCGCTGTACGTGCTGGCGATCGTGTTCGATCCGACCGTCAACCCACCCGACCCGAACCGGCCCAGCCAGCTCTACAACGGCGACGGGATCACCCTGGAGCTGGGGCCCGAGCGCCCAGCGGACACCGGGTCGTGGGCCCGGCAGGCGGACGCCTACTACATGTTCGGCCGCCGCACGCCGGCCGCGATCGGCGTGATGGGCGCGACGGCCAACGGCCGCTCGTTCGAGCCCCCGATGTGGACGACGCAGGTCCAGGCGGTGATCGCGCCGCGCGCCGACGGCTACGTGCTCGAGGCCCGGATTCCCTGGGCGAACACCCGGCTGAACCAGTTCCAGCTGGGTACCAAGCTGGCCGCCAACATCGTGATCAGCGACCGGGTCGGCAACACCCGCACCGGCATGGTGACGACGAACAGCCAGCGCGACCGCGACCTGCGGGCACACCCGGCGTACTGGCACGAGCTCCAACTCGTCGCCTGAGCGCCGACCACCGGCCGGACTAGGTAATTCCGCGACCTACCGGCGTCGCCTCCGATGGGCTACCTTCGAGCACCCACATAGGTAGGAGGCTGCCATGCCCAGTTACCTGGCGATCCCGGGAATCCCCGGCGATTCGGTGGCGGAGCGGCACGAGGGTGCGATCGAGGTGGCGGCCTGGGGCTTCGGCTGCTCGCTCGCCACCGGCACCTTCGGCACCGGCACCCGAGCCAACCGGCCCGACCTCAGCGAACTCACCCTCAGCTGTCGCAGCGGCAGCGCCTCGCCCCGGCTGCTGGAAGCCTGCGCCATGGGCCGGCTGGCCCCCGAGGCGGTCCTCACCCGGGAACCGGCGCTCGGACGCTCCGGGATGATCACCGAGGTGCGGCTCACCGACGTCCGGGTGAGCGGCTACGTCGTCAGCGCCACCGACGACACCATGCTGGACGAGGTCCGGCTGAGCTACGCGATCGTCACCTTCACCGTCCGCATCCTCCGACCGGACGGCCGCGCCGGCGACGCGGTCACCACCACCCAGCCGGCGGTCGGCTCCCCGGTGCCCAGCCCGGGAAGCGGCGGCGTCTGGCGTCCCCGCGAGCACATTTCCGACCGTTGATCCCGCGGCAGGGTTTCTCGTCGTGCGCCGCGCGTCCTACGCTGCGTATCACTGCGCGACCGCGCCGCCTCCTTGACCGGAGAGGAGTCGCCCGATGGATCCCATCGTCGTACTTGATGCCGCAATGACCCTTGCCGCGGCCCGATCGGCGATGACGTCGATCGGCTCGACCGCGATGGTCGTGGTCCGGCGGCTGCACCCCCGTGCCACCGGCGAGGTGCTGTGGTACCCGCTGACCGAATCCGACCGCGAGCGGGTGATGGCCCCCGGGCTCGACCCGGACATGCCGCTCGGCGTGTCGCTCGATCTGCATGAGCACGGCGCGGACCAGGTGCGCCAGCTGGGCGACCCCGAGGTCGCCGACGGCACCTGGTGCGGCCTGGTCGTCGACGGCGGCCGGGCCGTCGGTTGGATGCCGGGCACGGCCTGGTCCGACCGTGGCCCCACCCGGGGCATCGACTTCGCGCCACCACCGGTGGCGGCCGTCCCGCCGCCGGTACCGTCCGCACCCCAACCGGCACCGCCCGGACCGGCGCAACCCGAACCGGAACCCGCGCCGGCGGAGCGGATACCCGGCCCCCGGGATCAGGCCAACGGGGGGCCGGCGGCCCCGCCCGCCTCCGTCCAGGCCTTTCCACGGGTCGACGTCCCCGAGCAGGTGGCGCCCGCCGCCACCTTCGAGGTGCGGGTCGGCCTGGCCAAGGAGGCGCAGCCGGGCGTCCAGGGTGCGGCGATGACGATCGTCACCGATCACCCGACCACGCAGCTGACCCTGCAGATCAAGGCGGAGAATTTCACCGTTGCCGAGGTCCGGCAGGAGCTGGAGTTCGATCCGGCCGACGTGGGGGCCCACACCGCCACGTTCCACCTCACCGCTCCCGCGGTCGCCGAGCCGTGGCGCGGCCGGATCGAGGTGGAGTACGGCCACAACGGGCTGCTGATCGGTACCGCGTGGCGCGAGCTGCTGGTCACCCCGGACGCCCCTGCCGAGGCGCCTGCCTCGACCACCGGCGGCGAGGTCGCGGTCGATCTCGACCAGAGCGTGCCGATCGACCTGACCGTCTCGATCAGCCGCGGCGAGGCCGACGGCACCTTCCTGTGGACCTTCACCACCCCGCACCCGGTGACCCTGCCCGACGAGCAGGTGATCACCCGGCTGGAACGGGACACCGCCGAGACGTTCGCGCTCGGCAAGATCCTCGAGATGGCGCGGGTCGACGGCAGCCCGGTGGCCGAACTCCGCGTCGCCGGGGTCGCCAGCGATGTGGCGAGCGTCATGCCGCTGTGGTTCTGGAAGGTGCTGGCCGCGGTCTGGCGGGTGGCCAAGGACGACGGACGGCTGCCGACCGTCCTGCTGGTCTCCCAGGAGTCGCTGGTGCCCTGGGAGCTGGCCACCACCAACGAGGACTTCATCGTCGACCGCACGCTGGTCGACGAGGCGGCGCCGCAGATCCTGGGTGCCCAGGCGATCGTCGGACGCTGGCGTCCGGCCGGCCCCGAGACGCCGTCCGGGATCCGCCGGCCCAACACGACCCCGGCCGAGACGATGGCGATCAAGAGCCTCGCCGTGGTGATCGGCGAGTTCAACGCGAGCTCGGGCATGAAATCGCTCAAGGAGGCGATCGAGGAGGGCCGGCAACTCACCGACACCTACCCGTCGGTGTGGGTGAAGGCCACCGCCGAAGACGTCGCCACCCTGCTCAAGGGGCAGTTCACCGATCGTGGCGCGGTGATCGACGTGCAGGTGCTGCACGTCGCCTCGCACGGCGAGGTCGACCCGCAGTCGCCGATCAACACCGGGGTGATCCTGTCGAACTCGTCGGTGCGGATCGACGAGACGATCGTGGTCGGCTCCCCGTTCACCAAGACCGCCGCCCCGCTGGTCTTCCTGAACTGCTGCCAGCTGGCCACCGAGGCCGGCGGCGCGCTGGTCGAGGGCGGGTTGGCCGCCGCGTTCCTGCGGGCCGGCGCCCGGGCGTTCATCGCCCCGCTGTGGAACGTCAACGACGGCATCGCCAAGGACACCGCGCTCGCCTTCTACGCCGAGACGATCGGCAAGGGACGCCCCGTCGGCGACGTGATGCGCGAACTGCGTGCCCGGTTCGCCACCTTCCCGAAGCGGGACCAGACCACCCCGCTCGCCTACGCCTACTACGGGCATCCCGGATTGATCCTCACCAGGCAGGAAACCCACTGATGGCCACCACCCTCGACGGCAGTTCCCGGCAGATCAACCTCGGTCAGGGCATCGCGGTGCGCGCCCCCGGCCTGCGCGGCCGGGCCGAGGTGCACGACGTCGGCCCGGGAGCCGACACCCGGGCACCCGAGGTGGACGGCTCCGGGGAGGCCCTGGACGCCGCCCTCACCAAGGAGGGCTTCCTGCGCCTGCGGGTGATCACCCTGGACGTCGCGCCGGTGCCGAACGCGCCGATCGGCGACGTCCGGTCCCCGGTGACCGACGAGGCGGGGATGGAGGTCACCGTGCCCGACCTCGGCGAGGACGTCGCCCAGGTGCTGCTCGCCGTCGACGAGAACGGCGTCGTCAGCTGGAACTTCCCGGTCGACGCCGGCGACGACCTGGCACCCACCACCCGGGGCTCCGGCGACGTGGTCCGGTTCATCGTCCCCGCCTTCGCCAGCAGCCCGGCCCCCGAGGAGGGGGCGACCGACCGCGGCGTCCTCGGGTTCATCGGCCGCAAGGTGCTGGAACTGATCGCCCTGCCGCTGGCCGAGCTGGTGGTGCCGCCGCTGGCCGGCGCCGCCGCGCGCCTGTGGGAGGGGAATGCCCGCAAGGCCCGCGTCCGCACCTTCACCGCGTCCGACTACACCAGCGGCGACGCGCCCGACCTGACCGAGGCCGACTGGCGGCGGCTGGCCTCCGGCCGCAGCCTGTGGTTCGTGCACGGCACCTTCGTCAACACCCACACCGCCTTCCAGGCGTTCCCGCCGGACGTGCTGGCAGCGCTGAGTGCCCAGTACGGGGGGCGGGTGGCCGCGATCGACCACCACACGCTGGGCGTCGACCCGATCGAGAACGCCGAATTGGTCCGCGCCGCGGTGCCGGACGGCCTGGAGCTCGATGTCGACATCGTCTGCCACAGCCGGGGCGGGCTGGTCGGCCGGGCGCTGGCCGGGCAGGGCACCGACCCGGTGTTCGACGTGCGCCGGATCGTGCACGTGGCCAGCGCGAACCACGGGACGGCCCTGGCCACCCCGTCGAACCTGGTGCCGTTCATCGACCGGGTCACCACCATCGTGAACCTGATTCCGGACGGCCCGGCGGCCGTGATCGAGACCACCCTCACCTCGGTGCTGGTGGTGGTGAAGATCATCGCCAAGTACGGTCTGGTCGGCATTCCCGGGCTGGCCGCCATGGATTCGGCGGGCGACTTCGTGGCGTCGTTCAACGCCGCCGCCCTGCCGGCCGAGCAGTTCGCGGTGGCCGCCGACTTCACCCCGTCCGGCGGCTGGCGGGCGATGACGCTGCGGAACGTCGAGAACGTGGTGGTCGACCGGGTCTTCGGCAGCGCCGCCAACGACCTGGTTGTGCCGACCGCCGGGGTCTACGAGGGCGACGACGCCATGGTGATCCCCGAGGAGCGCCGGCTGGTGCTGCCCCGGGAGCGCGGGGTCTACCACGGCAGCTTCTTCGGCCAACGCGACGTGGCCACCCGGATCGCGGGCTGGCTCACCGGCTAGGGGGAATGGTGGCGGCGCTGGACTACCTGGACTTCGACCTCGAGGTCGAGGCCACGGCGACGCCCGACAGCTACCAGGTGTCGGTGGTCTCCTCGCCGACCGGCGAGGCGTCCGGCACGATGAGCTTCCCGTTCAACCCGGACGCGCTGGAGAACGTGATCCTCAAGCTCGGCCGGACCCGTTCGGGCGTCCGGGCGATCGGGTCGCCCACCCAGCAGCTGGCCAAGCAGTTCGGCAGCACCCTGTACGACGCCCTGTTCGCCGGCGAGGTCGGCATCTGCTTCCGGCGCAGCCTGGACGCCGCGGCCGCGAACGGCAAGGGCCTGCGGGTCAGGCTGCGGCTCGGCGGGGCGCCGCAGCTGGCCGACGTGCCGTGGGAGTACCTGTATCCGTCCGGCCTGAAGCAGTTCCTGGTGCTGTCCACCAAGACGCCGGTGGTGCGCTACCTGGCACAGCCGCGCCGCGTCGAACCGCTGACCGTCACCCCGCCGCTGCAGGTGCTGGTGGTGGTCGCCTCGCCGACCAACCTGGCCACCCTGGACGTCGACGCCGAGGTGCAGCGGATCCGGTCGGCGCTGGCCGGTCTCGAGCAGGCCGGCCAGGTGAGCCTGACGGTCGTGCCGAACGCCACCCTGGCCGAACTGCGCCGCAGCATGCGCCGGGGCACCTTCCACGTGCTGCACTTCATCGGGCACGGCGGCTTCAACGTCCACACCGCCGAGGGGATGCTGGCCTTCGAGGACGACCACCACCTGGCGCACATGGTGTCCGGCTCGGACCTGGCCACCATGATCCACGACCACGACACGCTGCGGCTGGTGCTGCTGAACGCGTGTGAGGGCGCCCGGCAGTCGCCGGCCGACCCGCTCGGCGGGGTGGCGCAGAGCCTGGTCGTGCAGGGCATTCCGGCGGTCGTCGCGATGCAGTTCGAGATCACCGACGCCGCCGCCACGGTGTTCAGCGCCGAGTTCTACGCCGCCATCGCCGACGGCTACCCGATCGACGCCGCGCTGGCCGAGGCCCGGGTGGCGGTGTTCAGCGACGACAACGACGTCGAATGGGGCACCCCGGTGCTCTACCTGCGGGCCAGCGACGGCCGGATCTTCGACGTCGCCGGGCACGGCCCCGCCGCGCCCGCGCAGCCCGCGCCCGAGCCGGCGACCTCCGCCCCCGAGGCCGGTGGCCCCCGCGTCGTCCCGGTCGTCGTGCCACCCTGGCCGTCCGGCCCGACCGGTGGGACGACGAGCTACCAGCAGCCGCCACCGACCCAGCCGCTGCCCGTCGAACCGCAGCCCGTCGAACCCTGGACCACGGAACCCGGCCCGCCCGGGCCGCCGGGATGGGGCGGTGACGGAGGCTCCGGCGGCATGGGCGACGGAGGTTCGGGCGGCGGCG
>CALMIQ010000085.1 GCA_937863965.1 uncultured Micropruina sp. | reverse complement strand
GAAAGGTCAAGGCTCCCTTCGCGATGGCAACCGCCGCACGGCTCCAGCTGATGCGTCCCAGCAGCTCCTTCGCCTTCTCGGCGACCTTGGCCTTGAGACCTGGATCGGGGATCTGGCGCTCGATGCCGTGCAGAATCTCCGAGATCAGCGTGCCCTTGACGTCCACCTGGTCGTCGTAGCCCATGGGTTGGTTGAGACGACGAAGCAGGTGTCATCGTCCTTGAACTCGGCCTCGATCAGCTTCAGGATCGTCGACTTACCGCCGCCCCACGGGCTCTGCACCGACAGCGTCAGTGGATGGATGTTGCGTTCGCGGACCGCAGCGGCGATCGGCTCGACCACGGCATCGAACCCCAGGAGGTCCAACGTGCTGGTGTTGTCGTCCCAGAGCCGGATCTGCGGAGGTGTCGCCGCCATTGCCTGCCTCGCTCTCTGGCGATGGCTCGGCTGCGCGAACTCGCCCGATGTCAGAGATCCATGTCGCCCACCATTATCTCGAACCACATCCCACGCACGTGGGGCGACACGATCATCGCGACGGGCGCAGGCGAGGGCCGGCCTGGAACGATCTCGAGCGCGCGGGCTCGTCCCTCGCCCTCACCGAGCCACGCGGATACACGCTCGAACGAGACGATTCGTCATCAGCTATACTTACCTGTATACGTTTCGTGTCAACGGAGGTGACGGCGATGTCGACGGTGAGACCGGGCGCGGCCGAGGAAGCCGGCTTGTCGCGCAGTGGGCTGTATCGCGCTGCGCGTGAGGGGCGGTTGGAACGGATCGCTCGCGGGATCTACCTGCCTATGGATACCCCGGCGGCAGACTGGGACTGGATCGAGGCCGCGACACGTCGCCCGGATGCGACGATCTGCTTGGCGTCCGCGCTCGCCCATCATGAGCTGACTGATGCGATCCCCGCCGCGTTGGATGTCGCGATCCAGCGCGGGTCTCGCACGCCGGCGAGCACGGGTGCGATCGCGTGGCATCAGTTCGATCGGGCCACGTTCGAGATCGGCCGCGAGGAGATCCGGATCCCGGGCACGGATCAGACGATCGGGATCTACTCGCCTGAGCGGTCGATCGCGGACGCATTCCGGCTGCGTGGCGAGGTCGGGTACGAGCTGGCGCGGGAGTCGTTGAAGGAGTGGCTGCGTCGCGGCGGGAAACCGGCCCATCTGATGGAGGTCGCCTCTCGGCTCCCTCGCGCGAAGTCTCCGGCCCTCCAGGCTCTGGAGGCGCTGGCGTGAGTGCGGGCGACGAAGTGTTCCGCCGCATTCAGTCCGCGGCGCGCTCTGCAGCGGCGAAGATTGGGACGGGTGCACCGACGCAGGAGTATCTGATCCGTCACACGCTGGAGTCGTTCCTGGATCGTCTCACTCGCACCGCCCATGCCCAGGACTTCGTCCTCAAGGGTGGGATCCTGCTGGCCGCCTATGGCGTGCGGCGGCCAACGAGGGACGCCGACGCGAACGCCGTTGGAGCGGATGTCACCGCCGATCACCTCATAGCAGTGGTTCACGACATCGCCGCCGTCGAGACCGATGACCGGGTGGTGTTCGACCTCGACTCGATCACCGTGCAGGAGATCCGCGAGCACGTCGACTACCCCGGGTTCCGGGTGCGGGTCGGTGCCTCGATCGGGCCGTGGAAGGGCACCGCCGCGTGGGATGTCTCCACCGGAGATCCGATCGTGCCCGCGCCGCGGCAGGTGCGCATCGACCGCGTCTTGGGCGGCCCGATCGTTCTGCTCGGCTACGCGCCCGAGACCACGATCGCCGAGAAGGGCGTCACCATCCTCGAGCGGGGAATCACCAGCACGAGGTGGCGCGACTACGTCGACATCGTCCAACTCGCCCGGCAAGGCATCGACACCGACGAGCTGCTTCGCTCCGCACAAGCCGTGGCCCGCTACCGCGGCGTCACCCTAGGACCCATCGCACCGCACGTGATCGGCTACGGGCAGATCGGTCAAGCCAAGTGGGCGGCCTGGCGCCGCAAAGAGCGACTGGAGGCAGTCTGTGAAGCAGACCTCGATGAGCAGATGGCGCTGGTGGCCTCATACCTGGACCCTGTGTTCACCCACGGTGACACCTCGCCGCCTCGCACGTAGCGCGTCCGCATCCCGAAGCGTTGGGGGATGACTGCTACAACCACAGAGAACCCGTTGTCACCGCTTCGGGCTGTGTCCTATGTCCGTGTCTCCACCCTCGATCAGGCGCGGCGGGGTTCTGAACCCGAGGGGCTGTCGATCCCGGCACAGAGGGAGGCGAACCGGCGGCGGGCGTTGGAGATGGGTGCGCTGGTGGTCGCGGAGTTCGTCGAGGGCGGCCGCTCCGGCACATCAATCGAGCGACCCGAGTTGCAGGGGATGCTGGAGTACATCCAAGAGCGTCCAGTCGGCTTCGTCATCGTGCACAAGATCGACCGGCTCGCCCGCAACCGGGCCGCCGACTCGGCGATCACGAAGACGGTCCTGGGAGCGGGCGCATACCTGGTCTCTACGACCGAGGCGATCAGCACGACCCCGAGCGGGATGCTGCTGCACGGGATCATGGCATCGATCGCGGAGTTCTACTCCCAGAACCTCGCCACCGAGGTGAAGAAGGGAATGCGGCAGAAGGTCATTCAAGGAGGAACGCCGGGGCGGGCACCGCTCGGCTACCTCAACGAGCGTCGCTTCGAGGACGGCCGCGAGGTCCGCACCATCACGATCGACCCGGAACGAGCCGAGCACATCATCTGGGCGTTCTACGCCTACGCCAGCGGCGGATGGAGCGTCACCCGACTGGCTGCGGAGCTGGAGGCCCGCGGCCTGCGCACCATGCCGGGACCGAACACACCCGCCCAGTCGTTGACCGTGAACGGGTTGCACCATCTGCTCCGCCACCCGTACTACAAGGGCATCGTCGTCCACGACGGCGGCGAGCATTCCGGCCGGCACGAGCCGCTCATCGACTCGGTCACTTGGGCGACCGTGCAAGATATCCTCACCGCCCGCCGCAACGGAGAGCGCTCCCGTGTCCACGATCACTACCTCAAGGGACGGTCTTCTGCATCGAGTGCGGCAGGCGACTGATCATGCAGCACACCCGGACCAGGACCGGCCGCGTCTACGAGTACTTCGTCTGCCACCGACGCCGCGACACCGTCTGCCAGCAACGCAAGGTCCTACCGGTCGCCCAGGTCGAGCAGCGGGTCCAGGATCTCTACCGCACGATCGAACTGAACGCCGGCCAGCGTGAACGTATCGAACAGATCGTGCTCGCGAAGCTTCACCGACAGCAGGCGGTCAACGGCCAGCGGCTCGAAGCGATCACCGTTGAGGCCCAGACGGTAGAGGCGAACCACGCCAAGCTGCTCGAGGCCTACTACGCCGACGCTATCGACCGTGAGCTGTTCCTCACCCACCAGCGGCGCCTCAGCACTGAGCAGGCGGGCCTCGTCCGAGAGAGGGCGAGCTGGAGACCGCGAACACCGAGATTCGGCGGCGCGTTCGCGATGCCCTCGACCTGCTTCAAGACGTCCAAGCCACCTACGCCGATGCGCCAGTAACGGTGCGGAAGCAACTCAACCGCGCCATCTTCGCGGAGATCTTCCTCGGCCCAGAACCCAGCCAGATCCGCGCCGAGCTCAACGAGCCCTTCGCCAGCATCACCCAACCCGGATGGGGCGTTCGTGCCGCAGCGATGCGGCGATCGAAGTGGCGCTGTCCCACGGGGCTGACGGTCAGGGCGCGACGCGTCTGCGGCAGCGCCAGCATCGCCCAGGTGAAGAAACCAGCTCGCCTCGTCCAGCGCAGCGGTACTCCACCGGGCCCCTCCGCCTCATCGACAGCACCACTGCGACGGACGAGCAAGTCGATCCTGGCAACCCAAGTCGCCGTCGTAGAACCGCTCCGGCGATGAGGCAAGGAGACCCTACTCAAACCACGTGCTAATGCCAGCAAAACTCCTGGTCAGCCCAGGGTTGCCCGCGCTCCCGGAGACGACTGAGGCCGCCCTCTCGGGCGGCCTCACCAGCATCGGATGCACTTTTGACAAGAGCAACTGGGTGGAGCTAAGGGGATTCGAACCCCTGACCTCTTCCATGCCATGGAAGCGCGCTACCAACTGCGCCATAGCCCCGAACGGGCGGCCCGGTGACCCGAGCACGAGCAAGAACTCTAGCCGATCACCCGCCCGTCACGCGAATCAGCGACCGCCCTCCGGCTCGACCTCGGACGCCAGCAGTTGCTCGGCGCACCAGGGGATCAGTTGGTGGTCCATGGCGTAGTACAGCGCGTAGAACCGGCGGTAGGCGTCGACCAACCAGGCGTCGCCGCCGAGGCGTCCGATCAGCTCCCGCTGCAGCCAGGCCGCGTCCGCCAGGTTCCCGGGGTACGGGGTCATCTCCAGGAACGCGACCGCGCCGACCTGGTCCAGGACGGGATCGGCGGCCAGCGCATGGACGCTGAAGTCCAGCACCGCCGTCACCCGGCCGTCGGCGTCCACCATGACGTTCGCCGGCGCCAGGTCGGCGTGGCAGAACGCGGGCGTCACCACCCGGTCGTCGAGCCGGGCCAGCAGACGGCTCACCCGGTCGTCGAGCCCGGGCACCACCTGGGCGAGCAGCCCCGCGCTGTGTCCGACTCCCACCGCCATCTGCGCGGCCAGCAACTCCGGCAACGAGCCGTAGCGCCGCGGATCGCCCAGCACCCTTCCGAAACCAGTCCGGAGCAATGGCAACTCGCGCAGCCGCCCGGCGGCGTCCAGCAGGCTCAGCAGCCCGGTGCGCCGCCGGGCGGCGTCCGTCGTGTCCGCCAGCCACCGCGCGAGCGGGACGCCGGGCAGCCGGCGTTCGATGCCGTAGTTCTGCGATCCCAGCCGGGCCTGGCTCAGCACCCGGGGCAGGCCGAACCCCAGATCCTGGCCGGCCCAGGAGTCCAGCAGCTCCGCCAGCTCCCGATCCGGCGGCGTGTCGCTGGGAGCCTGGACGCGGAGCACCCGCTCGTCGTCGAGCGCGAAGATCCGCGCCTCTCCCCCGCTGCCGAGCAGCGCGCTCGCCTCGACGCCGAACCGGGCCAGGATCGCCGACTCGCCCGGCCCCGCCTGCACATAGGTCTGTTCCACCGCCGGCGACTGTTCGATCACCGTGCGAACTCTACGATCCTCACCGGCTCCGCCGCCCGGACGACCTGTCTACGCCCGTCGGGATGGAGGTTTCGAACTCTCGCCGGCACCCCCCGACCTCGCCCGGCGCGATCGGCACCGCCCCCGCCTCGCGAACCTAGACTCGACACCATGACCGAGTGCACGTCACCTCTGGTCCGCCCCCTGCGCGACCTCCGCGCCACCGACCTCCCCATCGCCGGTGGCAAGGGCGCGAACCTCGGCGAACTCGTCCGAGCCGGCTTCCCGGTGCCGGACGGATTCGTCGTCACCACCGCCGCCTATGACGCCTTCGTCGCCGCCGGCGACCTGGACGCCCGAATCGACCGGCTGGCATCCGCATCCGACGCGGAGACCGCGATCGCTGCCCTGTTCGCGTCCACCGCGCTTCCCGAGGACATCGCCGCGGCGATCACCGCCGCCTACGCCCAGCTCGGCGGTGGACCGGTTGCCGTCCGGTCGTCCGCAACCGCGGAGGACCTGCCCGACGCCAGCTTCGCCGGACAGCAGGACACCTTCCTCAACGTCACCGGCGCCGACGAGGTGCTGGACGCCGTCCGGCGCTGCTGGGCGTCGCTGTGGAACGCCCGGGCGATCGCCTACCGGGCGCGGGCCCGGCACGACACCGCGGCGGCGCTGAGCATCGCCGTGGTGATCCAGCATCTGGTGCCCGCCGACATCGCCGGCGTCATGTTCACCGCCAACCCGGGCAACGGACGCCGCGAGCAAACCGTGATCACCGCCGCCTGGGGACTGGGCGAGGCCGTCGTCGGCGGCCTGGTCGAACCCGACGAGTACGTGGTCGATCGCGGCCGTCCGGACGCAGTCCGGCGCCGGATCGCCACCAAGAGGGTGATGACGGTGGGCGTCCCGGGTGGTTCCCGCGAGACCGCGACGCCGGCGTCCAAGGTCGCCGCGCCGACCCTGACCGACGCGCGGGCACGTGAGCTGGCCGCCCTCGGCGCACGCATCGAAGAACACTTCGGGACGCCGCAGGACATCGAGTGGGCGCTGGCCGACGGCGCCTTCCAGGTGTTGCAGGCGCGGCCGATCACGGCACTGCCCGAGCCGATCGGCGACGTGCCGACCGACTGGCCGCTGCCCCGTCCCCGCGGCCTGTACTTCCGGGCCAGCATCGTCGAGCAGTTGCCCGATCCGCTGACGCCGCTGTTCGCCGACCTGATCCGGGTGGCCGTCCCCATCGGCCTGGACCGGCTGATGACCACCCTGAGCCCCAACCTGGTCGGCCTGGACCTCGACTTCCCCACCATCAACGGCTACGCCTATTACGAGTACAGCCGCTCGGCGATGGCCCGGATGTCGGCGCTCACCCCGCTCGCCGGCGTGCTGCTCACCCAGCAGGGCTTCGTGATCGACCGCTGGCGCGACCACGCGCTGCCCGACTACCAGGCGGCGGTCGCGAACTGGGCCGACCGCGACCCGGCGACGCTGCCGGCGTCCGACCTGCTGGCGGGGGTCCGCGAACTGCTCGCCGCCGCGTGCATCTACTACAGCAATGTCCAGATGGTGATCCCGGTGGCGGCCGTGACCGAGTTGACCTGGACGAAGCTGTACGACGGTCTGCTGCGGCGCGCCGGCGACCC